>NZ_QBLR01000421.1:0-2344 GCF_003070835.1 Halanaerobium sp.
CCATTTATTTTACTGATAGTTGGAGAATTTATAAATTCCTCAATCTTCATCATTTCAAAGTAATGGTCTCTAAATTCAGTTTTCTGCTGTAATCTAAATTTCTGATGGTAATTTTCTGCTAAATAAAATCTATCTAATTCTTTAATCATTGTTTTTACTTTACGATTTTTTTCAGCTTCTAAACTTTCTTTTACCTCTAGAGCAGTTTGCCGCTGATCCTCGTTATGATAGAGAATTAATGAAGCATACTGTCTTGAATAGGCTTCAGCAAATGCATTATGGCTGTTGAAGAAAATCTCCACCAGCTCCCTATAAGAAATCTGATCTGGATCATAATCGATCTGAACAGTTTCTGTGTGGTCACCTATTTTTGTATATCTTGGATCTTTCATTTCTCCACCTGCATAGCCAACTCGAGTTCTAACTACCCCTTCTAAAGCACCAAATGATCCGTCAGGACCCCAGAAACAGCCGAGACCAAAAGTAGCAGTCTCTGTTTCTAATTCATTCAGCTTTTGATCATAGGGAATTACTTCCTGAGCTAGAGCATTGGCACTTAGACCAAATACCGCCAGTAATAAAATCGAAGTTACAAATAAATAATCCATTAAATCTACCTCCTATTTATATCAAAGATATAATATCCTGCCCTGCTGAGTATATGATAATATTTTTTAGCTATTTTAAATAGTAAGTAGATTACTCAAGATTATATTTAACCCCATAATGAATCATTACCAAACTGCCTCTGTAGGCGTTCATCACTTTGAATATCTCTAGGCAAATTTTCAATTATTTTTCCTTCTTTAAAATTATATAAATAATTGCTGCAGTAATCTTTTATAACTTTAAAAGCTTCATTAATTTCTTTGATTTTCTGCTGACAAATTTTCGGCTCTTTATCACATTGATCCGGATGCCATTTTTTAATTAAAGACCTGTGCTTTTTCTTTATCTCTGTCATTGGTTCCTTTTCTCTCAAATTAAGAATTTGAGCGGCCTGATAGACTTTTTTAGAATTTAAATCGTTTAAATCCATAATTTTTCACCTCAGATAATTTAAATAAATTAAATCTTAGCGGTAAAGAAAAACAAAATCATTAAGCCCGACATCTAAAACTTCCGCGATAATCTCACATTTAGCTTTTAATAAGAAGTAAATATCTTCCTCAATATCAAGCAGACCTTCTAAATTCCCCTGCCCCTTAGAAATTACAAGATCAGCATTTTGATAGGCCTCTAAAAATTCTGCTGAGGCTTCTTCCATCAGCATTCCCGGAGCAGTTGTACCGCTCTTAATTATTTCCGCATATTCGCCAATTCCAAGTTCTTCAGCTTTTTCTGCGGTAATATCGTTTAAAATAGGGATCTCTCTAACTGCATATGTAATCTTTAAATTATATGGTTTTAACTCTTTTAATAACAGGCGGTCAAAAAGAGCCTCACCTGTATTATCAGCAATTATGAGTAAGTTTTTTGCTGTTTGAAGTTCATCTTTAAAACGAGGGTAATCACTGTGGGCAAATGAATCCTCTATTGCCTGGTCAATATTTTCTTTGATGTTAACATTGAGAGATACCCCAGCGTCAATAGAATTACCCATTGCTGACATTAATAGAGCTGCTAAAAGTGGATCTTCTGCAGCTTTAATTTCTTCCTCTACCAGCGGCAGCAGTTTCTTGGCCTGGATTAAATTTTTTTCTTTTAAATTAAAATATGGATCTTCCACCTCAGTCAAATTTTTAATATATTTCTGCATTTCAGCAGCAAGCATAGGAGCAGTAAAGTCTTTGTCCAGAGCTGGACTTAGGATCTCACCAAAGTGCTTGATAATCTGCTTCATTTTCTGATCATCAACTTCGATCATCTCAGCTGATTCGATGCTCTGTCTTAAAATACAGGGATAACATTCATATTTTATTTTCATTTTCATCACCTCAATGAAATTATATGCAGATTATGAACATAAGTCAACAAATAAATAAAAAAGGAGGGATTTAACCCTCCTCAATAAGTACTTTTTTATTTTAACCGTCACTGCCGATTGCATCAACTGGGCAGGCTTCTAGGGCACTTTCACAGGCCGTTTTTTCAGCTTCATTTTCAGGCTGTTTATAGACATAAGCATAATCTCCACCCATTTCAAAATTATCTGGAGCTTCTCCAACACAAATACCACAGGCTATACATTGATCGTCAACATAGTAATCACCAGCAACATTTTCAGGAACACGATTCTCTACATCTGCCATTATACCACTCCTTTTAATTTTACTGTCTAACTTAATTTTACCCATCTATCTAAATAAATTATAAGATTTTTCCGAATATTTGTCAAAATAAT
>NZ_QBLR01000422.1:0-2333 GCF_003070835.1 Halanaerobium sp.
TATTTGTTATAATACATTCAACCTGAATAGATGAGTTGAGAATAGTATACAATCAATAAAATTAACAAAAGTAATTATTATTTAGAAGTAAGTTGTTGATTGTATTTTTAGATGAGCTATAATGTTATTTTGAGTATATTTTAAATTTTAGTTTAGCTGAGCCAGGATATATCAGGTAAAAATGAGTAGAAAAGAAGACAAGGAGGAAAATGAAATGGAACAGAAACGTGATCAATGGGGAAGTAGACTTGGTTTTATTTTAGCAACAATTGGTTCAGCAGTAGGGCTTGGTAATATCTGGCGTTTTTCATATCAGGCATATGAAAATGGTGGTGGAGCATTCTTATTTCCGTATTTATTTGCCCTAATAACTGCAGGTATACCGCTATTATTACTTGAAATGGGTTTTGGATTTTTTACAAGAAACTCTGCCCCCAGCTCTTTTCGTAAAATTAACGAAAAATTTGAATGGGTTGGCTGGTGGTCAATATTAATTGCTTTTGTAGTAACAGTTTATTATATTGTTATTATAGCCTGGAGTTTGTTATTTGTGTTTGAATCATTTTCGCTGGGTTGGACAGCTGATCCAGAAGGATTTTTCTTTGGTGAATTTCTGAATTTTTCTGGTAGTGCTTTTGAATTAGGTGGAATTCAGTGGCCAATATTTTTTGCTTTACTTGCAATCTGGTTAATTAATTATTTAATCATTGCTGGTGGAGTGGAAAAGGGAATTGAAAAAGCGAGTAAGATTTTTATGCCTCTTTTAGCTGCGATGGTTCTAGTAATTGTATTTAGAGGAGTTACACTTCCGGGAGCAATGGAAGGAGTAAAAGCATTTATTACACCTGATTTTTCCAAAATTTTGGATTGGAATATCTGGGTTGGTGCTTATGGACAGATCTTCTTTACCTTAAGTCTTGGCTTTGGAATTATGATTGCTTATTCCAGTTATCTGCCTAAAAAATCAGATGTAGTTAAAAATGGAATTATTGCTGCTTTAGCAAATAGCGTTTTTAGTATAGTAGTAGGTTTTGGTGTTTTTGGTATACTTGGATATATGGCTACACAGCAGGGAGTAGCAATTGGAGATGTGGCAACTTCTGGTATTGGACTTGCTTTTATCGCTTTTCCAAAGGCTATAAATTTATTGCCGGGCTTACCACAGTTATTTGGTTTTGCCTTTTTCTTTTCTTTAACAATTGCAGGGCTTTCATCTAGTATCTCTCTTATTGAATCAGTAGTCTCTTCTTTGATCGACAACTTTAGTGTAAGTCGTAAAAAAGCTATAACTATAGTTTCGATAGTTGGATTTTTGCTTGGGGTACCAATGGTTACCCAGGGTGGTTTAGCTATCTTAGATATTGTTGATCATTTCGTTAATATTTTTGGATTACTGGTAGTTGGACTGGTAGAAATGCTGGTTTTAAGTTATGCTTTTGATTTGGACAAAATTAAAGATAATATGAATGTAAGTTCTGATCTGCATATTGGTAACGGCTGGAAGACGATGATTAAGGTAGTAGCACCTTTATTTATTGGTATTGGATTTATTCAAAATACAATTTCAGAATTTAGTGCTGCTTATGGAGGATATCCAATGAGTGAACTTCTTACCTTTGGCTGGCTTGTTGCTGCACTGCTTGTAATATTTGCAGTCTTAATTGCTAATAATAGTAAAAACCAAGTGTAATTTTTGTATAATTTAATTATTGAAATTAAGTCCTCAGTTTAGGCTGGGGACTTTTTGATTTTTTCAAAATAAATTATATAATATTAGCAGGGGAGGAGATAAGAAATGAAAGAAATTTTCAAACGCAGAAGTATTAGAAAATATTTGGATAAAAAGGTTGAAGAAGAAAAAATTCAAAAATTGCTGAAAGCAGCAGTCGCAGCCCCTTCAGCTGGTAATGAACAGCCCTGGCATTTTATTGTGATTAAAGCAAGAGAACACCTTGACCAGCTGGCTGAAATTCATCCTTATGCCAAAATGTTAAAAGAAGCACCACTGGCAGTTGCAGTCTGTGCTGATTTGAATGAGCAGAAATATGATGGTTTTTGGGTGCAGGACTGTTCAGCAGCTACTCAAAATATTTTGCTGGAGGCCGTTTCTCTGGAGCTGGGTGCTGTCTGGATTGGCTGTCATCCGGCTGAAGATAGAGAAAGGGTAATAAGTGAGTATTTAGAAGTACCTGAAAATGTAAAAACACTTTCTTTAATTTCAATTGGTTATCCTGCTGAAGAAAAAGGAGAGGTAGATAGATTGAGTGATGATATAATTCATCAGGAGAAATGGTAAGCTTAGATTTTTGATTTACAGTTTTATTTTTTATGAT
>NZ_QBLR01000047.1:0-20147 GCF_003070835.1 Halanaerobium sp.
AGTGGTCCAATAATCCGCTGCATCGGTCTTTTGCGCAGCGAGTGGTCTCCTGTCAGCACTGAATAAAAATCCTGAGAGGCTAAAAGTCCGGCCAGAAGCCGCATTGATGTCCCTGAATTACCACAGTCTAAAACATCATCTGCCTCTTCAAGTCCGTCAAGACCTTTGCCCTGAACGGTGTATTTACCCGCCCCTCCTTTGGTAATCTCAATTCCTAAATCGCGCATAATCCCCATTGTGCTCAGGCAGTCTTCCGCCTCCAAAAGCCCCTCTATCTTACTTTCTCCTGCTGCTATCGATGCTAAAATCAGGGAGCGGTGGGAAATCGACTTATCTCCCGGCACCCTAATTTCACCACTGATTTTATCTGCTGGATTAACTTTAAACACTATATTTCCTCCTCATTTCTCTCTGCTTTTTTGCTTCTAGCTTAGCTTGATTTTAGTTTCTGCATTAATTTTTTCCATTAATATAGTTTCAATTATAAGCTATTTTTCAGTATCGCCTTTGTTCTCTGCCCCAGTTTTAATCTCTGCTGCTTTTGCTAAAAAATTATAAATTTTATCCTGCTCATTGGCTTCCAGATCATGCTGCAGTTCCTGCAGTTCCTCTATGTAATTTCCAATCAATTCTGCCAGGTTTTCCCGGTTAGAGAGTATAATATCCTGCCAGAGTTCAGCTGAGCTGCCCGCAATTCTGGTCATATCCCGGTAGCCGCTTCCTGAAAGTTCAAAAAATTCACCTTTAAAATCCTGCTGCTGGCTTAAATTTACCAGTGCTGATGATAATAGATGCGGCAGGTGGCTTAAGTAGGCTGTGCAGTAGTCGTGCTCTGCTGCCGAAATAATATGGACTCTGGCTCCAATTTCTCCTATTAGTTCTTTTAGCTGCTGCAGCAGTTCGTTTTTTTGAACTAAGTTTTTCAGCTTAACCTCATCCTGATCTAAATCGTCGGCCGAGTCAATTCTTGATTTTGAAAAAGTTTCTAAAAGATCAAATAGTGAGCTATCTTTTAAGATCTTTTCTTCCTCTTCCTGCTGGCTCTGATCCAACCAGGGAGTCAAAATAAAAGGTGCACCTTTAAAAAGCTCCGGATCATGCCAGTCAATCCCTGATTTATGAGAGCCTGCCATCGGATGGCCGCCGATAAAAATTTTCGGACTGTCCTTTAAAATCTCTGCTGCCTCCAGCATTACTTCCTTTTTAGTGCTGCCTGCATCAACCAGCAGCTGCTGACTGCTGCCTCCAGCTTTAATCTCTCTCATTACAGCGGGGATGGCTGCTACCGGAACAGCAATAAAAATCAGGTCCTGATCTTCTAAGTTAGCTGCTATTTCTGTAAATCCCTGATCAATAATCCCCATCTTTTCTGCTTTGCTGATAGTCTCTGCACAGCTGTCAACTCCTGTAAGCTCCAGCTTCGATTCGGATTTTTTTAAAGCTGCTGCCAGGGAGGCCCCAATCAGGCCAATCCCGACAACAGCAATCTTTTCAAATTTAGGCATAAGCAATTTTTCTTTCTCTGGATTCAAATGTGTGCAGAGAATTATTAATTGCTTTAAGTTCATCCATCATTAAATTAAAGTTTTTAGGCTTCAATGACTGGGGACCATCAGAAAGAGCATTCTGGGGATCAGGGTGAACCTCAACCATAATTCCATCTGCACCCACAGCGACTGCTGCTCTGGCAACCGGAATTACTAACTCCCAGCGGCCGGTTCCATGACTTGGGTCTGCAATAACGGGCAGGTGACTTAACTGCTGGACCAACGGAATTGAACTTAAATCCATTGTATTGCGAGTTTCTTCACCAAAGGTTCTAACCCCTCTTTCACATAAAATTACATTATGGTTACCGTTATTCATTACATATTCAGCAGCCAGCAGCCATTCCTTGATTGTCGCTGCCATCCCCCGCTTGAGCATTACTGGCTTATCAAGTTTTCCGATCTCCTTTAAAAGAGAATAGTTCTGCATATTGCGGGCCCCGATCTGGATAATATCAGTGTATTTGCAGACCACATCAATATGTTCAATATCCATCAGTTCAGTTACTATCTTCAGTCCAGTTTCTTCTCTGGCCTCTGCCATCAGCTTCAGGCCCTCTTCTCCCAGCCCCTGGAAAGAATAAGGGGATGTCCGCGGCTTAAAGGCTCCACCACGCAAAATCTGAGCTCCTCCGGCCTTCACTATTTTGGCTGTCTCAATAATCTGTTCTCTGCTTTCTACCGAACAGGGACCGGCCATCACCGTCATCTCATCACCACCGACCTTAACTCCATCACCGAGGTCAATAACCGTTTTTTCCTGCTTGAAATTCCAGCTGGTTAATTTATAGGGATCGGAAATCAGCACAACTTTTTCTACGGCCCCCATGGTCTCTAACTTTTCCTTCAAATTTGACTTTCTTGCCGGATCACCCAGAACACCTACTACAGTTTTTTCTACTCCCTGAATTGGGTGAACCTCAAAATTTTCGCCTCGAATTACCTCTATTACCTGATCCTTATCTTCCTGACTTGCATCTCTTTTTAATACTGCTATCATAATTAATTCTCCTCTCTACTAAAATACTTTTTTGTTTATGTTCGTTTGTGATTGTTCATGTGCACGCACCGTGAACCTGTCAGTTTTTGTCGAAATAAATATTTTTTTCTCTAAAAATACAAAAAATCGCCCCTTAGTCAGGGCGATTGAAATCGCGGTACCACCTGTTTTAATCTCATTAAATAACAGATTATCTCTACTGGAAGCCAACACTTCCGCACCGGGTAACGACGGCTGACGGCCATTTAAGCTTACTCGTTTAACTTTCAGCTGGCAACTCAAGAGGTGTATTTCAGCCTGTGGCTTACTGGGTCCTCTTTCAAAGTTTTTGGGTGACATTATTTATTTAATGAGTATTATAGCAGGCAATTTTAGTTCTGTCAAATAAAATTTCCGCTTTTTCGCCCAAATATTCAATTTTAATTTTAACTTTCAGCTCGCTTTTTAATAACTTTTCACCAGATTTCTAGACCATCATAGTTGATTTTTACTCGATTACTGTCTTCGGATAGGAACCCAAAAGTCTAAAATATGATGATATCTTTTTTACCTCCTCCAGGGCTGAACTCAGATGCTGATCACTGCTGCAGCCTTTTAAGTCAATATAGAAAATATATTCTCCCAGCCGCTGTCTGCTCGGGCGGGATTCAATTCTTGTCAGATCAATATTTTCTTCAGCAAATTTCCCCAGTATCCGGTGCAGAACTCCAGCTTCATTGACTTTTGGTGCGCAGATAATAGAAGTTTTAAAGTCACTTGCTGCCGCTTCTCCCAGATGGTTATTCGGACCCAAATCCTTATCCTTTTTTGCTGCCAGGACAAAGCGGGTCGCATTCGGCAAATCTCCCTGCAGATTTTCTGCCATAATTTCCAGTTCATAAATCTCAGCCAGTCTGATTGAGCCCACAGCAGCTCGGTTTCTGTCTGCAAGCGCTTTTTTTGCTGCTGCCGCAGTACTATCTGTGTAAATGATTTTTGCATCTTTAAATTCATTGGCCAGGTAATCACCTGACTGCGCAATTGCCTGAGGGTGGCTGTAAATTTCCTTAATCTCTTCTTTTTTAACCCCCGGCCGGGCCAGCAGGTACTGCTCGATTGGAAGGACTATCTCCCGGTAAAGCTTAAGTTCTGGATGCTGATATAAAAGGTCAAGACTTAAATTTACCGATCCCTCCAGTGAATTCTCAAGCGGCAGCAGTCCGAGGTCAACCCGATCTGCTGTTACCGCCTCTACAATGTCTCTAATTGAGCCACAGGCAGTTGTACTGCCACCATAACGGGCACAGTAGTTAGAGATCGCCTGCTCACTAAATGTTCCTGGTGGTCCTAAATATCCATATTCTAAATTACTCATCTACTCACTCCTTTAAATGCACAGCGCCGTGTACCACCCGAATTATGTCAGACAACTTGATTAAAATAATTATTTCGATTTATTATGACATAAACCGACAGGTTCACGGTGCTTGTCAGTTTTTGTAAAACCCTGTCAAAATGCAAAAAACCCCCGTTCTAATTAAAGAACGAGGGTTGTATACTCGTGGTACCAGTCTTTTTGGCTAAAAAGCCCACTCATTAATTACGGGAATTAGTAATAACTCCTATAATCTGTCGGGATAACGGTAGACGGCCGGTACAGGCTTACTTTTTTGTTCAGCTGACAACTCACAGGGGAACTTCATTAAAATATCTACCAACGGGCTCTCACTAACCCCGCTTCGCTGAGATAAATATTTTTAATTACTTTCCCTGATCACAGTTTTTAAATTTAATATTTTATTCTAATTCAAGTTTTTTTAATTTTACCTTATAAAAATCACTTTGTCAAGCTTATTCTCTCATTTAATTTGGTCAGTAATTTTATATTTTTCGGATTAATGAGCTTTACTGAACCAGATCTACTAACTTAAATAATATTCCTCTCTTTACATTCCCGATTTAAATAACCGATAAACTCTTCTGCTTTATCAGCTGGTGCCTGAGTAAAGAAGCTGACTCCAACAAAAACTGCTGCTGTCACAATTAAAGTCCAGACTCCTGCCCAGTGTCCCAGAGGCCTCCAGCCGCTGAACTGAAGATAAAGGGCGGTCAAAGAGCCAAAAATTATACTGCTTAGTGAGCCCGCAGCTGTAGCTTTTTTCCAGAAAAAGGCACCAAACATTGAAGGAACTACTACCAGCAGTCCAACTGAAGCCGCGACTGAGAGAGTGGCAATTAAATCAAGCTCCTGAATTGCAAAGAAAAAGCCCAAAAGAGCAATAAGCAAAATAGCAATCTTGGCAGTTCTCAGCTGTCTTAAATTCTGATCCCGATCTAAATTGTCCTCCATATTTTTGAAAATATCTCTAACTACAAGTGACGATAGGGTCAGCATAATTGAATCAATGGTCGAAATTGCTGCAGCTGTAATTCCTATCATCGCTACCAGCGCCAGGACAGTCGGCACATACTCTGATGCCAGCAGTTCCGGAGTTGCCAGGTCAGCATTGCTCAGCCCGGGAATTAAAAGTCGAGCCGAAAAGCCCCAGATAACAGAAACCATTGTATAAATAAAACCAAAGATTAAAAATCCCTTGATCATCGTCTTCATCGCCTTCAGATCACGGGGAATAAAAAGCCGCTGGCTGACCTGAGGATTAGAGATTGAAAAGAAAAACCAGGGCAGACTTAAGCCAAGAAATGTCTTGAAACTAAAGAATCCCGGCCCCGGCACACTCAGCACATCTCCTTCTAGAGCAGCCAGAGAGCCAAAAAACTCTGCAAATCCTCCCAGATGCTGATAAATTACATAAAATAAAATGATTATACTGACCACAATCATGATTAAAGACTGCAGAGAATCAGTCCAGGTTACAGACTTCATCCCGGCAATTAGAGCCCAGGCGATGGCCAGCACAACTGCAATAACTACTCCAAAAAAGAAAGGAATCTCTCCCCCAGAAAGTCCACTCAACAGATAGCCAACTCCCATCAGCTGAACAGCCAGATAGGGAATTAAAAAAACACAGGCAGAAAGAGAAGCAGCAAAGGCAATCCACTGATTCTGATAACGGTCACCAAGCATCTCATAAGGAGATACATAATTATTCTTTTTACCAATCAGCCAGAAGCGGGGACCAAAAAAGGCAACAAGGGAGAGTCCGGAAAGATAGACCAGTTCAAATCCCAGGGCACCCACCCCACCTGAATAAGTAAAACCGGCCAGACCAATCATCATAAAAGCACTGTAAGTCGTTGCGCTGTAAGATAGAGCAGCCACAAAACCACCAGTATTTCTGCCACTTAAAAAATATTCCACAATTCCTTCATTCATCTCTCTTCTGGCCATTAACGCAACAGCAGAACCAGCTATTATGTATAAAATTACCGCGATATATAAGTATGTAGTAGGCATTAATTATTCCTCCAGTAAGTTGTAATTTTAATAGTCAAAAAGATAACTGCTGCAGCAAAAAGACTCCAGAACAAAAAGGCCCCGTAAAATAAATTAATTGAAGTTAGCAGAGTATAGGGCACAGCAAAGGCTGAAATCACCAGCAGAGAAATTAATATTAAATAAATGTAACGCAGTTTTTTTAGCTTATCATTTTCCATGAATTTAAACCTCCCAATAATTACAGTATAAGTTTACAGCTGTCTTTACAGCAAAAACAAAAAATTATTATTCCAGCAAATAACCCTTTTCTCTTAATTCTGCCTTGATTTTTTCTAAAACCTGCTCATTAACCGCTTCAATTGTATGCAGATGGATCCCATCAGTCAATTTTGAAAGCAGTGCTGCCTCATTATCCTGATAATTTTTAATGAAATTATCTACATCAGCAAGGGTACTAATCATCAAATTTCCGCTCAGCTCACCGTAGATTGGGTGCTCAACCTTAACATCAATAACTCTTCCCCCATAATTAACTACAGTTGAAAGCTCATCTCTGAGTTCTTCCTGATCACCGTGGCGGCAGGCAATAGAAGCTTTAACAGTTGTCATCCCCAGATTATCTTCATAAAAGTATCCCTGAGAGGTGGCAACAATTTTTTCTCCCTGAGCTCTAAGCAGGGCGATATCCTGAACAATAACCTGGCGGCTGACCCCAAATTCTTCGGCAAGTTGAGAACCTATCAATGCCTCATTTGAAGCTTTTAACCGCTGCAAAAGTTTATGTCTTCGCTCCTGAGTTTTAATTTTTATCACCTCATTTTAATTGTCTTGCTGACTATTGTATCATCTGAATTGACAGCTGTAAAGACATTATTTATTAAAATCCAAAAACCCCCTCAATTAGAACAGATATTTTCCTGCTCATCTGTCTAATCAAGGGGGCTTTATTTATTAAGTTTATTTAATTTAGTTTTCGTTTTCAGTATTTCCTTCGGGCTGACCATTTTCCTCTTCAGCTCCGCGAGTATTATCTTCAGCCTCAATTAATAACCTTCCCCCACCGACATAACTTTTATTAGGGAAAACTACTCTCACCTGATAGGGAAACACTTCTCCGCTCATTGGATCCTGATATGATTTTTTCATAATTATTACCTGAAACTGAACCACATCATTTTCTATATAATAAATCTTGTCCTCACCAGCAGGACCCAGCCAGAGATCATCAACAGGTGCTTTAATCTCTAAATTACCATAATCATTAACAAACTTTATATTCTGATCATCTTTTACTTCAACCAGCCAGCCAGGCTCATTTCCTACAGCCCGGAACTGAATTCCATCTTTTTTTGCCTGTTCCCAGACATCATTTTCTTCAGCCTGAACTACTGGTAAAAACAACATCATAGCTGCCAAAACACTCACCATTATCACAATTTTTTTCAAGACTCTCTCCCCCTCTAAGCTTTAAAAAGAATATATTTTTCTTGATCAGAATAAACAATATCCAGGTCAAAATCTGAAGCAATTTTATTAAATGTTCTTTGATTATAAAAAACTATATGGGTAGGATCCCATTTATACCACCAGTCTTCAAACTCTTCCGGCCCGGGGTGAAAAGAAGTCATCACAGCCAGATAAGAATCTTCCTTAAGGTGAGAAGTCAAAAGCTCCATTTCTTTAACCGGATCTGAAAAATGTTCGAAAACTTCGGTTGATGTAATTAAATCATAATTTTTATTTAAAAATACTTTTTCTGGGAAAAAATAAGGGTCATAGCGGTCAACTTTAAGTCCCTGGGACTGCAGAAGATCAGCCAGTACCGGCCCCGGCCCACAGCCAAATTCCAGACCATAATTTATCTCATCTAAATTAATATGTGGTTCTATAACTTTAGCTATAAAATCTTTGAACATCCTGACATAGCCTTCATTTTGATGATTGTTATCATGCCCTTCATAACGCTCTTTTTCCTCACTTTGATCCACGACTTCTGCTGGATCTATAAAAATTACCTCACACTGCTGACAGTGGTAATACTTATTCTGAATATTTAAGACTTCTAAATCACTGCTTCCACAAATCTTACACTCCAAAACTTACACTCCTCTTTCACTTTAACTTGATTTTTACCCGCTCATAAACAATTTCTTGCCTCTAACTGTCAAAACTAAACGAGTTAAATTTATATTTAATATCCTATATTCTATTATATTACATCAGCTCTGCTTTTGTAAATCAATTTGCTCTAAAAATATTTATTATCCAGAAAATTGTTAAATTGTTAAACAGGAACTATAATTACTCCTTCAAACTTGATAAGATTACTGTGGATTAATAACCGCGGCTAATAGTTATTAATAAGGAGGAAATTTAAATTGGCCAGAAAACGTGGTCCAAGATTTAAAGAATCAAGAAGACTGGGTGTTAATATTTATGGACATCCCAAGGCAATGAAAAGAGCAGATGGAACATTTAATAGAGCAAATAGAAAGTTATCTAATTACGGACAACAGCTGCTGGAAAAACAGCGTCTGCGCGCATATTACGGACTGATGGAGAAGAAATTCAGCCGCTATGTAGAAGATGCTGCCAGTGAAGATGGTGTGACAGGTGATAATCTGATTAAAAAATTGGAAAAAAGACTGGATAATCTTGTTTATCGATCAGGCTTTGCCCGCTCAATTAGGCAGGCCAGACAGATGGTTGTTCACGGTCATATTTTAGTCAACGGCAGGAAAATTGATATACCTTCCTATCAACTTCAGATTGGTGATCAGATTACTTTGAGAGAAAAATATAGAAAAAATAATTTGTTTAGAGAAAATTTTCTGGACAGACACTTAAGTCCGATCAGCTATCTGGAAAGAGATTTTGACAATTTTGAGGCAAAACTGGTTTCAGAAATTGAAATAGAGGAAATCCCAATTGAAATTAATGATCAGCTGGTAATAGAATTTTATTCCAGAAAATAAATTGACAATAAATCAAGCAAAGGTGCCGAAGCCTCTCCTAAATTTGAGAGTCTTAAGGCACCTTTTTTATTAAACTTTATAAAATTTAAAAAAATTTACCTACCGAGATAGCCGCCATCAACCGGAATTACTGTTCCGTTTAGGTAATTAGAAGCTCTCGAAGCAAGAAAAATCACTATCCCCTTCATATCTTCCGGCTTTCCCCACCTGCCGGCGGGAATTCTGGACATAATAAGTTCATTTCTTTCGGGATTATTTACTAAAGCTGTATTCATATCTGTGTCCATATAACCAGGGGCAACTGCATTAACATTAATTCCTTTTGCAGCCCACTCATTAGCAAGAGCCTTCGTTAACTGAGCAACTCCACCTTTGCTGGCCGCATAAGCAGGAACGGTATAGCCACCAAAAAAACTAAGTAAAGAAGCAATATTGATTATTTTTCCACCATCATTTTTAATCATTTCTTTTGCTGCCAGCTGAGATAAAATAAAAACTGAATTCAAATTAACTTCAATTACATCATCCCAGTCTTTTTCTGAAAACTCTTCCGCTTTATTTCTCCGCTGAATACCAGCGTTATTGACCAGAATATCAAGCTGACCTTCAAACTCAGCCATAACTTTTTGAAATGATTTTTTAATTTCCTCTCGCTTAGTCAAATCAAAACTGAGTCCTGAAACAGGATAACCATTTTCCTGCAGTTCAGCTGCTGTTTTTAAAACTCTGTCAGAAACTCCTGTTATAATAACCTCTGCTCCAGCCTCTAAGAGCGCTTCAGCCATCGCTCGTCCCAGCCCTCTGCTTCCGCCGGTAACTAAGGCCTTCTTCCCTGTTAAATCAAACAAATCCATTTTGATCATCCTTTATATAAAATATTTTGTTCTTTTTATCACTTGTACCGGGTCCAATACGGCTAGGTCCAAAACGGTCGTTTTGGACCTGGTTCAGATATATATCGGTTCAGATATATCATCACAAATGGTAGGGCTCGTTATTATTAATTTTAAAGGCACGGTAGATCTGCTCCAATAAAATTAAGCGAATCATCTGGTGGGTAAATGTCATATGGGAGAGCGAAAATCTGTAATCTGCCTGCTGCAGTACAAACTCACTCAAGCCGGTTGCGCCCCCGATTATAAAGGTAAAAGAGCTGTAGCCTCTTACCTGCAGATTATTTAGTGATTTAGCAAAACCGGTAGATGTCATCGGTTTCCCCTTAACATCAAGGGCAAAAGTATATGTTCTTTCGGGAATGTTTTTTACTATCCGCTCCCCTTCGAGAGCCTGCAGGGCTTCAAGATCTTTAGAGGAAGGGTTTTTCGGAACCACTTCATCTTTAAGTTCAATAATATTTAAACTGCAGTAGCGGCTTAAACGTTTTTTAAATTCTTCTATTCCCGGCTCTAAAAAAGATGATTTTAAACTGCCGACTGTAATAATATTAATATCAAGCATTAAAACAATTCCTTTTCTCTATCTTTTTTGTCAAGCCGGAAAAGAGGTGTTGTCTTATCCTGAGCAGCACAGCCCATTCGTAAGTCTTTTCCAACTTTTAATCCCGCTTCTTTCAAAGCATTGTTTACTGTAATATAGGCAACCTTTGGATTATTATTTTCTTCACTCAAATGAGCCAGCACTACTGTCGGAAAATTATCCTTAATTAAGCCGGGCAGTAAAGCTGCTGTGTCATCATTAGAGAGATGTCCTTCAATACCCTTAATTCTATTTTTTAAAAAATAAGGATATTTACCTGTCATCAGCATCTCCAGATCATGATTGGATTCCAGCACAAAAAAATCTGCACCTTTAATTTTTTTAATAATTTCCTCGTTCATTACCCCTGTATCAGTAGCCAGTACAATTTTTTTGCTGCCAGTCCGGCAGACATAACCCACCGGCTGAGAAGCATCATGAGAAATTGCATAAGGTGAAAAACTGAGCTCACCAATCATAAAATCTCCAGTAAAGATTCTCTTATTTTTCGGTGCAATCTTACCCAGGTCAGATTCTGCTCCAGCCCAGGTCCCATCATTAGCATAGATTGGGAGATCGTAGCGGCGGGAGAGAATTCCCACTCCTTTAATATGATCTTTATGTTCATGAGTAATCAATAAAGCATCCAGCTCGGCTGGATCAAGATCCAGAGCAGCCATCCGCTCTTCCAGACCTTTACCGCTTAAACCGGCATCAATTAAAACAGAATATTTGCCGGCTCTAATATAGGTGGAATTACCTTTGCTGCCGCTGGATAAAACTGCTGTTTCGATCCTCACTATCTATTCACCCTTTGCTTCCATTTCTTCCTGCCAGCTTAAATGATAGATTAAGGAAACAATTCCTACTGCCAGGTCTTCATTTTTAACTTCAATTTCATCAGGAACATAAAGTCTGGTAGGAGCAAAGTTCCAGATTGCCTTAATTCCAGCTTCAATCATCTGATCAGCAACTTCCTGAGCCGCATCAGTCGGAACAGCAATTACTCCCAGTTTTATATCATTTTCTTCAACTATCTTTTCCATATCCTGAGCACTCTGAACCTCACGCTCATTGATTAAATTCCCGATCTTATCCAGATCATTGTCCAGCACATGTGAAATTTCAAATCCCATCATAGCAAAACTTTTATAATTAACCAGAGCCCTTCCCAGGTTACCGGCACCAACTAAAATTGCCGGCCAAACCCGGTCAACCCCCAGAATTTTACCTACTGATTTTTTAAGTTCACTGACATTATAACCAACTCCGCGGCGCCCAAACTCTCCGTAGTAAGAGAGGTCCTTGCGCACCTGAGTTGAAGGTATATCCAGTTTTCCTCCCAGATCCTTCGAAGAAACTACCTCAACATCTTCAAAAGTATCCATCTTATCGAGGCATCTGTAATATAAAGGCAGCCTCTCAATTGTGGCCTTGGGTATATTCTCTCTATTTTTCACTGTAAATTCCTCCCGCTTTAATTATTATTTTACCTGACTTCCATTTGCAATATCAGAACTTACTGTTGATAAAACCATCTTTCCTTCTGGATCAGAGGCAGCTAAGATCATACCCTCTGACTTAACTCCAAAAATTGTGGCTGGCTCTAAATTGGCTACAATCAAAATCTTACGGCCAATTACATCTTCAGCACTAAAATGCTTGGCAATACCTGCCACCAGCTGTCTTTCTTCCAGGCCAATATCAACTTTTAACTTCAGCAGTTTATTGCTGCCTTCAATTTTTTCTGCCTCTAAAATCTCAGCAACTCTAATATCTGCATCCATAAATTCTTCAAAAGTCATTCTATCCTTGATGTCCACTAAATCCAAATCATTTTCCTCCTCATCATTTTCAGCTTCAGCCTCTTCTTTGCGGGCTTCAACTTTTTCAAAATACTCTTCTATATCTATTCTTGGGAACATTGGTTCTCCATTATAAACTTTAACACCTGTTTTTAAAGCACCCCAGTTGGCAGCTTCCCAGTCGGCATTTTTTATTTCCGCAAGCT
Organism: Halanaerobium sp.; assembly: GCF_003070835.1. NCBI lineage: Bacteria > Bacillati > Bacillota > Clostridia > Halanaerobiales > Halanaerobiaceae > Halanaerobium > Halanaerobium sp. The sequence goes on from NZ_QBLR01000047.1 coordinate 12,386, forward strand.
GGCCGAGCTGCTCACCCATTTTATAAGGCGCCTCTGTCAGAAAAGGCTTTAACATTACTGCTGTAATCCTCAATGATTCCAGCAGATTGTAGAGTACAGTTTTAAGTCTGTCTCTTTTTTCGTCTTCTCTGGCTAAAATCCAGGGTGTTGTCTGATCAATATATTTATTAGTCCTGCGCACAAAGTTCCAGATCTTTTCGAGTGCCGCAGTATATTTAAGCTCTTCCATTTCAACTTCTACTTCTTTTTTGGTCTCAGCAGCCAGATCAATCAGTTCCTTATCCACTGCTTCTTCTGCTCCCGGTTCCGGAATCTCACTGTCAAAATACTGCTCCACCATGGAAACAGTTCTGTTTAGGAGATTACCCAGGTCATTTGCCAGGTCAGAGTTAATCCGCTGAATCAGCGCTTCTGTAGAATACTTGCCGTCTGTACCAAAGGCAACTTCTCGCAGCAGGTAGTAGCGAATTGCATCTTTGCCAAAATCATCGATTAGAACTACGGGATCAACTACATTCCCCTTCGATTTTGACATCTTACCTGTTTCACTTAAGAGCCAGCCGTGGCCAAATACCTGGTCCGGTAATTCCAGATCCAGGGCCATCAAAATAATCGGCCAGATAACTGTATGAAAGCGGAGAATATCCTTACCAACCAAATGTAAATCCGCAGGCCAGTAGCGTTCAAAGTTCTCCTGATCTGTCTCATAACCGATGGCTGTAATATAGTTGCTTAAAGCATCAATCCAGACATAGATTACATGATCTTCATCAATTGGCACCGGAACTCCCCAGTCAAAGGTAGTTCTTGAGACACTTAAATCATCAAGACCATTTTCAATAAAATTAATCATCTCATTACGGCGTGATTCCGGCTCAATAAACTCCGGGTGGCTTTCTATATGTTCTAAAAGTCGGTCTGCATATTTCCCCATTTTAAAGAAATAGCTCTCTTCTTCCACCCATTCTACCGGGCGGTGACAGTCAGGACAGACTTTCTCTCCATTTTCTTCTTCCAGCTGTCTTTCAGTCCAGAAAGCCTCACAGGGTGTGCAGTACCAGCCCTCATATTTACCTTTATAAATATCTCCCTTATCATAGAGCTTTTTGAAAATCTTCTGCACAACTTTTTCGTGGCGCTCTTCGGTGGTGCGGATAAAGTAATCATAATCAATATCCAGCTTACCCCAGAGATCTTTAAAAGTCGCTACGATCTGATCCACATATTCTTTGGGTTCTTTACCTGCTTCTTGAGCCTTGCGCTCAATCTTCTGCCCGTGCTCATCAGAACCGGTTAAAAACATGGTGTCATAGCCCTGCATTTTCTTGTAGCGGGCGATTGTGTCAGCAGCCACTGTTGTATAGGCATGGCCGATATGTAATTTATCACTCGGATAGTAGATTGGTGTTGTTACATAATAGGTGTCTCTGCTCAAAATTGATCATCCTTTCCAAATTTAATCAGCAATATTTTGCTCTGATTATTTTAAAAATTTTATCAAAAACTATTCAAATTTATCTTTATCGACTGAAATAACCACTGCTTCTTTATAAACATCACTCTTTGGCAGTTCCCTCAGGCTGGCAACCTTTTTAATTGCCTGCTTTTTGGTCATTCCACTCTCAATTAAAAGTTTAAGATGTTCTAAAATGCTTAAATCTTCCCAGCCTTCACTTTCCGCTTCCACTTCGCTGCGGCCGGCAACAACTACAACGATTTCCCCTTTTATTTCCTGATTCTGCAGGCGCTCTTCAAGTTCAGCTACTGTTCCATAATATTTTTCTTCGTGCATTTTGGTTATTTCACGAGCAACAACTGCCTGGCGTGAGGCCAGTTCGGCACTGAATTGAGATAGATCTTTGAGTGTATCCTTGAGTCTGTAGGGGGATTCGTAAAATGCTGTAGTATCTTTTGCTAAGGCCAGCTCCTCCAAAAACTGCTGCCGCTTTTTACCGGAGCGGGGAATAAAAGCTTTAAAGGAAAAAGCAGAAATATCAAGTCCCGAAACCACCAGCGCAGCTAAAAAGGCGCTCGGCCCGGGGATCGGCACAACCTCAATTCCGGCTGCTACTGCTTTTTTGACCAGAATCTCTCCTGGGTCTGAAACCCCGGGCATCCCGGCATCACTAACTAAAGCAATATCTTTACCCTCTTTTAAAAGCTGAATCAGCTCTCTGCTTCTTTCTTTTTCGTTATGCTCGTGGTAGCTGAGCATCTTCTTTTTGATCGAAAAATAGTTTAAAAGTTTCTGGCTTCTGCGGGTATCCTCACAGGCAATTAAATCAACATTTTTTAGGGTGTCCAGCAGCCGCTGACTGACATCATCTAAATTGCCGATTGGAGTCCCACATAAATAAAGCTTTGCTGCTTGCAAAAAAATTCCTCCTAGTAAAAATTAATCCTCTAATTTATTCCTGACCATAAATTTCCTTCAGCTCCCGGGTATATTCACTGCTCTGATCCTGATAAATTATTAAAGTCGGTTTGACTCTGAGGCCGGGGTTGGCTCCCTTTTTGGCTTTGAGCAAAAAAATATCAGCCTCACTGTCACGGCGTGCCTGGACCAGGCGCAGCTCCTTTGCCTGACAGTTATATCTGGCCAGTGCTTCTATCACCTCGGTCAGTCTTTCCGCCCGGTGGACAAGAAAAAAGTGGCCTCCGTATTTTAAAAGCCGGGCAGCCTCAGCCACAACATCCTCAAGTTCTGCATGAATTTCATGCCGGGCAGCCGCCACAAAATCGTTTTCCTTCATTTTGCCGCCTTCAACCGGCAGATAGGGAGGATTAGAAACAACAGCCTCAAATGAGCCGGCTTCCAGTTCAGAATCCAGCTGACAGAGATCCTGATTAATGATTTTGATCTGATCCTGCAGGTGGTTATATTCTACATTTCGCCTGGCCAGCTCAGCTGCCTCAGGCTGAATTTCTACCCCTGTTACTTCTACACCCTTATTTTTATATGCTAAAAGCAGTGGAATTACACCACTGCCTGTACCAAGATCAACTACTTTATCTCCTCGGCGGAGTTTCACAAAATTTGCTAAAAGTACAGAATCAGTTCCAAATTTAAAAAATCTATCGTCCTGTATAATTTCGAGCTCATCTTTAATTAAATAATGAATCTCTTCCATCAATTATTTCTCCTTACCCTGATTTTCCAGCAGATTTAAACAAAAAAGGCAGTCTCCCTTTCTTTTTTCTCCAAAACTTAAAGGACAGACATGATAACCTTCATCATAAATATGAATCAAATTACTGTATCCTTCTTTTTCGACCACAGCTTCTTCGGCCTCTTCCTGATCTTTAAAAAGAAGTGACCTTAATTCTTCGTTTTCCCGCTGCAGCTCTTCATTTTCCTGATATAATTTGTAGGTAATATCTTTAAGTTTATGAAAACGGAGGGAAAGTGCCTCGATCTGTTCCTGAAAATGGGCAAGGCTGCTCAATATTTCCTGATCCATTAAATTTCCTTCCTTTCCATTTAATCTAAGTCATATTCGTCCAGATCATCTACATCAACTTCGATATTTTCCTCTGTGCCAATATCAACTTCTACCGTATGTTTAACCAGATTGCGGTCTACAACTTTTCCTTTACCCATCTCCAGCTCAATTTTTTCGCCAACATTGGGCATTAACCTTTTTAGAGTTTTATAGGTCTGGGATTCGTAGCGCAGACAGCACATCAAGCGGCCGCAGAGACCTGATATTTTGGAAGGATTTAATGATAAATCCTGTTTTTTAGCCATTTTAATCGAAATTGGTTGAAAATCCCGCAGGAAAGTAGCACAGCAGACCGGCAGTCCACAGGGTCCAAGGCCGCCAAGCATTTTGGCCTCATCCCGAACACCAATCTGACGCAGTTCAATTCTGGTTTTAAAAACAGATGCCAGATCCTTAACGAGTTCTCTAAAATCTACCCTGCCGTCAGCTGTAAAGTAAAATATAATTTTATTGTGGTCAAAAGTATATTCTACATCTATCAGCTTCATCGGCAGTCCGTGTTTATCAATTTTTTTAAGACAAATATCAAATGCTTCTTCTTCCAGTTCAAGATTGCGTTCATGTCTATCTCTATCTTTTAAAGTCGCCTTTCTGATAACATCCTTTAAAGGCGCCACTATTTCATCATCTGAGACTTCTTTTTTACCAACAACTACTTCGGCATATTCTATACCCCGGGCAGTCTCTACTATTACATAATCTCCGGTTTTTATCTCTAGATCACCAGGATCAAAATAATAGATTTTTCCGGCTTTTTTAAAACTTACTCCAACTACCGTCTTCATTAAAATACACACCTCATTTATCTATTCTTGATCAGGCTGGCGCAGTTTGAAAAATAAGACTTCCAGACTAAGTTCTTCTCTAATGTTGCGTTCTATATATTCTTCAGTCTGAGCTATTAACTCTAAATCACTAATCAACCCCTGCAGGCTCAGCTCTGCAGCAAGCTCTTTTAATTCCTCAAAATAGTCTTTATTGATCACTGCTTCCAGATAATCCTGTTTAATCATCATTATATCGCGATACCAGTCTGATAGCAAATTAAAACAGGGAAAATCAGCTTTAAGCAGTGATGTAATTTTTTCAGTAATTTTGAAAATTTCTATTGTGTTTTTTGATTTTATATCTTTCAGAAAATCATAAATCTGCTGTCTTTCTTTAAAATAGTCTTCAATTTCTATAATATCCAGAGCCCTGCCCGGACTTCCAGCAGCAGCCAGACTGATAATTTCTGCTCTTTCTTCAGTCAAGCCTTCTGCAAGCAGCATTTTTTTGATCTCTGCTCGATCTACATTCCGCAGCTTGATCTGCTGACAGCGGGAGACAATTGTCGGCAGCAGTTTGCCGCTGTCTTCCACCAGCAGGATGATCGTGGCAAAAGAGGGTGGTTCTTCTAAGGTTTTCAAAAGTGAATTGGCCGCCTCTTTTGTCATTTTCTCGGCTGCTTCAATAATATATATCTTGTGATCACTGTCATAGGGCTTATAGGCTATTTCCTTTTTTAACTCCCTGATCTGATCAATTGAAATTGCGCTTTTACCTTCCAGCACAGAAATCACCTTATAATCGGGATGATTCTGGTGATCCATTTTACGGCAGTTAATACAGCTGCCGCAGCTGTCAGCTTCAACTTCCTCACAAAAACTGGCCTTTGCAAATTCAAAAGCCAGTTTTGACTTGCCGCTGCCTTTTTTTGCAGAAATAAGATAGGCATGGCTGATTCGATCCTTTTTAATTTCATCCTGCAGTATTTCTACCGCTTCCTTCTGTCCAATAACTGAGTTAAAACTCATTTAAAAACTCCTTTAAACTTCTTCTGACTGGCTAAAAATCTGCTCTATAATTAAAAAGTTAAATTACAAAAATAGTCTACAGAGACTGCAGCTTAATCTCTACATCTTGATAAACTGCTCTACATCGATAATAAAAACAGTTGCTCCCCCAATTTTAATCTCCATGGGAAAGGAGTAATATCCCTCTAATGAATTTGCCACAGGTGACATTGGTGCTACAGTTTTATTGCGCGACTCGCAATTTTCTTTGATGATATCCAGGACTTCCTCCACATGCTCCTCATCTGAGCCAATCATAAAAGTAGTATTTCCCTCTCTTAAAAAACCACCTGTAGATGCCATTTTAGTTGCCTGAAAACCAGCTGTTGTCAGTGCTTCCAGCAGATCAGCCGCATCATGATCATGAACTACAGCAACTACCATCTTAACTGTTTTACCTGTTTCTGCTCTTTTTTCCATTAGAATAACCTCCTGGCGATAATTTTTTTTATATCTTTCTGGACTTCTTCTTTAGTTCCGCCCGCATCTACCAGGGCAAATCTTTCAGACTCTGCCATTTCAAGATAAGCATCTCTAACCCGCTGATGAAAATCGTCAACTTCTCTTTCCAGTCTGTCGCCTGCTTTATCAAGGCTCACAGCTCTGGCTCTTTTTAAGCCTTCTTTAATATCTATATCCAGTATCAAAGTTAGATCAGGCCAGGTTGAATCGATTACCCAGTCATTAATCTGGTAAACCATCTCATAATCGAGACCTCTACCTGCAGCCTGATAGGCCAAATTTGAGTCTGCAAATCTATCTGAAATAACAATTTTTCCCTGCTCTAAAGCAGGTTTGATTTTTTCCTTAACATGCTGAGCTCTATCGGCAGCATAAAGAAGAATTTCTGTTCTGTAATCCATCGAATCATACTGAGGATCTAAAAGCAGCTGCCTGATTTTTTCTCCGAGAGGAGTTCCACCCGGCTCCCTGCTGACTAAAACCTCATAACCCTTTTCCTCCAGGTAACCTGCAAGTAAGTTGATCTGGGTTGTCTTTCCTGATCCCTCAATACCTTCGAATGTAATAAAAAAACCTTCTGCCAAAACCGCCAGCCCCTCTCTAAACTTTGTTAAAATAATCTTATTTATATTATAATTATATAATAATCACCCGGCTAATGCAATCAGGCTCAAAACTCTATTTAATTTTTTTAGCCGGGAATTTTTTCTGCTTTAAAGAAAAAAACCGACCGAACATTCTTCAATAAGACAGAACGCCCGTCGGTTAGATAATTAATATATCTTTAGCTGATTTTATTTTTATCTGACTTAATCAAGACTAAGACTTAAATTTAAACTTCCTTCTTCTTTTTCTCCTGCTGCTTTTTCTTCTGAATCTGACTCTTGATCCATGTTTTTCATCTTAACTTCTTTAGCAGGAAAAGCATTTTCCTTTTCCTCGATGTATTCAGAAGCTTCGATTGCTGCTTTTGCGCCAGATCCAGCTGCAATTACAACCTGTCTGTAGTCAGGATCCTGTACATCACCACAGGCGAAAACTCCAGGCACATTTGTGTGCTGTTTTTTATCTGTTACAATATAACCGTAGTCATCCAGCTCAATCTGACCATTAAGACATTCGGTGCGGGGATGGTGACCGATAGCAACAAACAATCCATCTACATCAAGGTCCCGCTCTTCATTTGTTTTATTATTGAAAATGCGCAGTCCTTCTAATTTCTTTTCACCTTTGATACTTTTTACCTCTGTATCCCAGAGAATTTCGATATTTTCTTTGGCTTTTACTCTGTCACCAAGGATTTTGGCTCCTCTGAATTTATCACGGCGGTGTAGAATATATACCTTCTCTGCAAATTTAGCCAGGAAAGTTGATTCCCATAAAGCTGTGTCACCACCACCTACAATTGCCACCTCTTTGTTTCTGAAAAAGGCTGCATCACAGGTTGCACAGTAAGAAACTCCATTACCACGCAGGCTGTCCTCCTTGTCAAGACCTAAAGTCTTGGGCTCAGCACCAGTAGCGATAATAATCGAATCTGCAATGTATTCTCCAGCTTCAGTTTTTACAATAAATTTATCTCCAGAAAAATCAACTTCTTCAGCACTTTCATATTCCAACCGCACACCAAAATTTTCGGCCTGCTCTGTCATCTTCTGAGTCAGCTCAAAACCTCCAACTGGCTCTGGAAAACCAGGATAGTTTTCAAGCTCGGAAGTTGTTGTAATCTGGCCACCTGGCTCAGGACCATTTAAAACCAGTGGTGCCACACCATTTCTTGCTGCATAAATGGAAGCAGAAAGACCACCAGGTCCACCACCAATAATAATCAAGTTTTCTTCCTGTCTATTTTTTTCGCTCATTTCAATTCCCCCTGTTATTACTTTAACTTGAATTCGGCAAGTAAAAATACCGAATCCAGTTATGATAGTCTTTAAACAGTAAATCTAGTTCAAATTTTTT
>NZ_QBLR01000423.1:0-2276 GCF_003070835.1 Halanaerobium sp.
CCTGTATATAACTTAATTGAATGATATAAGAAATTAGCAGTAAAAGCTAAAATCCAAAAACCAAGCTGCCATCCATTAAAAAATATAACTTTATAGTTAAGCTCATCTTTTCTCATTATATAAATATAATATAAAAAAGGAAGAAATCCAATCCAGCTTAAAAAATATAATTTAGGAAAATAGTTGGCTGCTGTCAATAATGCTGCTGCTAACGCTGTTAAAATTGCTCCCATGCTACATTCTCTTCTTGACAGAAGGCGCTATTCTTAAACTAATAAAAATAATTAAAGCTGCAGCAATAGCAATATCATATAAACCATAACCTACCGCTAGACCAAGCCCTGCAACTCCCCACAGACTGGCTGCTGTGGTTAAACCTTCTATCTTATCTTCTTGTTTAATAATAGTCCCAGCACCTAAAAAACCAATCCCACTAACAACCTGAGCTGCCAGTCTAGCTGGGTCACCTTCTACTCCATTGACTAAGTTTCCAGATTGTGCAACTTCCACTGATAAAATCATAATTACACAGGAAATAACAGCAACAATCACATTTGTTCTGATTCCTGCAGCCTTATTCTGTTTTTCTCTGTCATAACCAATCAAAGATGCCAGTATAGCTGCTATAATTAATCTCATTATTCCAACCCAATCTAATATCAAAATAGACACCTCCCTTTACCTATTATTATTATTCTTCAAATTTATCCTTAATCCTTTAAAAACTTACATGCACCGGGAACTTGTCAATAATTGTCTAAAATTGTAATATTTGATTCATTTATAATTATACATGACATAATCATTATATAATATTTTATTACCACCAAAATAATTTAAAATTTCCTTTTCATTAACTAGATTACTTTTGCGCAGCCCCATATAAATACTGTAACTGCTCCACTTATAATCTTCAGGTTTAATTACCAGTTTTTCTTTAACAGGATTCAAGTGGATGTAGCGGCTGACTACTAAATCATAATAATTATTTTCTATAATTTTAGATCTATATCTACCCTGGAACACATGTCCGACAGTGCTATTCCGTTCATTAAAATATCTTGCATAACGCCAGTTAATTCCACGCATAATTCGCCAGATTTGAATGTCTTTGGTTTGTAATTGAAGATGGATGTGGTTTGACATCATACAATAGCTCAAAATATTAAAATTATATCTACTTTTTACTTCTTTTAAAATATCCAGATAAATCTTATGATCAATCTTGTCTAAAAAAATATTTTTCTTTTTGTTTCCCCTGCATATAATATGATACTTTGCTCCTGGATACCATATTCTTTTTTTATGCCCCAATTCTACCACCCTTCCATTATTTTACTTTCTATCTTTATTATATCCTTATATTTTATTTTTTTCAATAATTTTACATTATAATAAAAAAATTAAAGTTAACGGACATAATTAACTATATTTCGACAGGTTCACGGTGCGTGTAAACTGCAAAAAGACCAGCGGCGTCCCGCTGGTCTTTTATCCTTGCTCTTATATTTATTTTTAAGCTATTTTTTCTTTAGAATTACTCTTCGTCTTTAGGAGCATAAGCTGTTTCCAGTCTCTTGTAGGACTGATAGCGTTCTTCAGCATCTTCTGCCGCTTTTTCAAAGAGGTCTTCTGCAAGCTCAGGGAATGTCTTCTGTAAGGAAGAGAAACGTACCTCACTGAGTAAGAAATCTCTGAAGCTTTCTGTTGGCTCCTTAGAATCCATCATAAATGGATTTTCTCCTTCACCTTTAAGTTCAGGATTGAAGCGGAATAAGTGCCAGTATCCAGACTTAACAGCATCTTTTTCCTGACTAACACTGCAGCCCATACCTTTTTTAAGTCCATGTGAAATACATGGAGCATAAGCAATAATTAAGGAAGGACCATCAAATGCCTCAGCTTCTTTGATAGCCTTAATAGCCTGGTTCATATTAGCACCAAGAGAAATCTGAGCAACATAAACATAACCATAAGTCATAGCCATTTGGCCTAAGTCTTTCTTCTTGATCTTCTTACCTGAAGCAGCAAACTTAGCAGCTGCAGCAGTTGGACTAGCTTTAGAGGACTGTCCACCAGTATTAGAGTAAACTTCTGTATCAAATACAAATACGTTTACATCATCACCAGAGGCCAGAACATGATCTAAACCTCCATAACCGATATCATAAGCCCAGCCGTCTCCACCGAAGATCCACTGAGATTTTCTGGTAATAAATTCTTTGCGGTCAACAATCTCAGCAATTACTTCGTTTTCACTGTATTTAGCGAGTAAA
>NZ_QBLR01000001.1:0-66199 GCF_003070835.1 Halanaerobium sp.
AGTACCGGCTGACCTTTTTGATATAAACTTTTTATTTCTGCGATTACATTCTTGTATTTAGCCTCTTTATTGGTAAATACCAGATCAGGCATATCATCTCTAATCATCGGCTCATTTGTTGGCACAACGACAACTGCCATATCATAAATTTTAATGAATTCTTCTTCTTCAGTTTCGGCTGTACCTGTCATTCCGGACAGTTTATCATACATTCTAAAGAAATTTTGCAGAGTAATTTTCGCAAAGGTCTGACTTCCCTTCTGGACCTCCACTCCCTCTTTGGCCTCAATAGCCTGATGTAAACCCTCACTGTAGCGGCGTCCTTCCATTACCCGGCCGGTAAATTCATCTACAATTTTTACCGCTCCATCTTTAACTATATAATCTCTATCCTTTTTCATTAAGGTGTGGGCCTTTAAGGCCTGATTTAACTGATGGTTAAGCTTAAAGTTCTCTTCTGAATAAAGATTGTCCACATTTAATTTTTTCTCTGCTTTTTCAACCCCGGCTTCAGTCAGAGTTACCAGCTTGTTTTTCTCATCAATCTCATAGTCTTCCTCCCGGTTGAGGGCAGGGATTACGCGATTAAACTTGCGGTAATCTGAACTTTTTTCCTGAACAGGACCGGAAATAATCAGCGGAGTCCGGGCTTCATCAATTAGTATACTGTCGACCTCATCTAAAATTGCATAATGATGCTCTCGCTGAACCAGGTCCTCTTCCTTATAGGCCATATTATCCCTTAGATAATCAAAGCCAAACTCGTTGTTGGTACCATAGGTAATATCACAGTTATAAGCTTCTCTTCTCTCAGCAGGAGACATTCCACTTAAAATTACTCCCACAGACATCCCTAAAAAGCGATAAATCTGGCCCATCCACTCACTATCTCTTTCGGCCAGATAGTCATTAACTGTTACTACATGTACCCCCTGTCCACTCAGAGCATTAAGATAAACAGGTAGAGTTGCAGCCAGCGTTTTTCCTTCCCCGGTCTTCATTTCTGCTATTTTTCCCTGATGAAGAACAATTCCTCCAATCAGCTGAACATCATAGTGACGAAAACCAGCTTCGGTTGCTCTCTGAGAAGCTTCTCTTACAACAGCAAAAGCCTCCGGTAAAAGCTCATCCAGACTTTCTCCCTCCTGATATCTATTTTTAAACTCTGCAGTCTTCGCCTTTAAATTCTGATCGCTCAATGCCTGCATTTCAGGTTCAAGAGCATTAATTTTTTCTACAATCGGTTCCAATTTTTCCAGTTCTTTTTCGTTTGGATCTTTAAATAAGTTCTTGAGGAACTCAAACATTTATCTTCCTCCCTAAATTTGACGATTAAAAAATTTTCAATCGTATTATAATAATATAATTCCATTTGTAAATCTAATGCATTCCTGCTATCTCAATCAAAGTAATTATATCATCTTAAACCCTAAAACACAATTAAAGGCAGATTAGATTATTGGTTAATTCCCGGTACCAAAAGATCTATTTTCTTATTTATAGTGAATAATTTCTCATAATGGTATAAAAAAAGGGAGCCCGCCAGGGCATCCCTCTTAATTCAATCTTATCTAATACTATTATTATCTTAACCAAATGTTGGCTCAATCAAGCCATAATTTCCATCGTTTCGCTTATAAACCACATTGGTTTCTTCTGTATCAGCATTATGGAAAACAAAGAAGTCATGATCTAAGAGGTCCATCTGCATACAGGCCTCTTCTACATTCATCGGCTTCATTGGAAAACGCTTGGTCCTCACAACCTGCGGCTCAAATACATCAGTATCAATATTTTCTTCCTCATTACCTAACTGATGATTTAAGACCTGTTCTTTGCGCTTCTCCTTATATTCTTCTTTGTATTCCTGTTTCTTCTCAATATATCTATCGTGAATCTTAGTTTTATATTTTCTAACCTGGCGCTCAAGTTTATCCATTACACCATCGATAGAAGCATACATATCACCGGAAGCTTCCTCACCTCTAAGGATAAGACCCTTAACAAAGGCTGTAACTTCGACAATATGTCTTTCTTTTTCTACTTCCATGGAGATCTGAACTTCCATCGGTTCTCCATTGAAATACTTCTCCAGCTTCTCTACCTTCTCCTCTGCGTGCTTCTTTAGAGCCGGGGTAACATCAATGTTTTTACCATAGGTCATAATTTTCATGAAGCTCACTCCTCTCATACAACTATTATTATTATTATATTTTGCTTTTCTCTGTATATTATATTATTCTACAAAGTGAAAATAATTCCTGCCTTAAAAAATAATTATTAAAAATCTTAATTTAATTTTAATCTAAATAGTTTTAATTTAAGTTCAGAAAGAAGCGTAACTCAAAAACTAGTCTAACTTAACCGGTACTGAAGCTGCTGTCAGCACATAAACATTTTTGGCACCCATCTCTTTTAAAACAAAATGCGAAATCTCAGAAGAAGTAGTACCTGTTGTAATTATATCATCAATAATCAAAATGTTTTTGTCCTCAAAAATAGCGGGATCAATCTTATCTTTTAACTCAAAAGCTCCCTCCAGCTCCAGTTTTCTTGCCTTCTTGGTCAAAGTATAAAGTGGGAGTGAATTTTTAACTCGAAAAAGCACATCCTTATATTCGACTTTTATTTTTTTGGAAAGCTCTTTTGCCAGTCTGGCAGCCTGATTATAACCGCGATATGTTTTGCGGTCACCATGCATTGGTACTGGAATTAAAAAATCTATATCCCGATCTTTAAAATATTCATCATAATAGAGAAATAACATCTGCGAAAATGGCTCAGCCAGATCTGGCCGATGACCATATTTATATTCCAAAAGTACTTCTCTGGCATAACCTGAATAAGTGAAAACACTGCGGGCATAATTGTAAGGCGGTCTTTCTTCCTTACATTCCGGACAGGGCTGCCCTTCAATTAAGGTTGCCGGAACAACCTCTCTTCCACAGACCGGGCAGGCATCTGTAATAAAAGAAAAACGGGCCAGACAGCGGTCACAAACCCCTTCTATTTCGGAATGATCATATCTGCGACCACAGGCAAGACAGACAGGTTTTTCAGGATAAACCAAATCTTTTAAAATATCCAGTACTTTCAATTTTAATTAACAACTCCTTTGAGGTTGTAATGTTCACGCAGATCATCAATTTTCTTTCTGGCCCTCTGCAGAGCATTGTCAACCGTTTTGACATTAATATCAAGATCTTCGGATATTTCCTGATAGGATTTACTATCCAGATAAAGCATAAACACATTCCATTCAAGATCTGTTAATTCTTCCGAGAGTTCGTCAATAATTGTAGTTAAAGTTTCCTGACAGATAAATTTCTTTTCTAGATTTTCTCCTTCATCTGGTAAAATTTCATTAAAAGTTCTTCCCGTTTCATTGCCATAGTCCAGGCTTTTATCAAGAGAAGCAGAGGTATTTAAAGGCATGTGTTTCTGGCGATTTGCCTTTTTTATAGCAGAAACCAGCTGTCTGTGTACACAAAGCTGAGAAAAACCTCGAAAAGAAGCTCCTTTATCTTCTTTAAAATCCCGGATTGCTTTGTACAGTCCAACTCGTCCCTCCTGAATAACATCATCCCGATCCAGACCCTTGATAAAAAAGAATCTGGCCTTAGCATAGACTATATCCATATTTTGATCTATTAGATATTCTATTGCAAAGTCATTTCCAGCCTGGGCCATCTCTATAATCTCTTCTTCTTCCTTCTCTTTAAACAAGAATATCCCCCCATCCTGGTCTCAGTTTTCCCTCAAAAACTCATCAAATCCTGAAATGAAATACCCAATTCCAGCATTGTCACTCCTAAAAGTAAGAGGGTCAGCAGAATAAGAATTTGTAGTTGACTATTTTTCATCTTTAATCTGCCTTATCTTTTTAATTAAATTTGTTGTTGATTTTCCCTTAACCTCGGTAATTAAAACTATTTTTCCACCATAACTGTAAACTGTCTCCGCCTCAGGTAGATCTTCAATTCTGTAATCTCCACCTTTAACATAAACCTGTGGTTTAATCTGCTCCAGTAAGTTAGTGGCATCAGCTTCCGAAAAGAGTATTAGATAATCGACCATTTCCAGAGCAGCCAGCATTTCGAGTCTGTCAGCCTCCGGCATCAGAGGACGTGTTTTCCCTTTCAGCTTTCTAACTGAACTGTCACTATTTACAGCCAGCACCAGCTTATCACCCAGAGAAGCAGCTTTTTTCAAATAGCGAATATGACCAACATGCAGGATATCAAAGCAACCATTTGTAAAAACAATTAATTCTCCTGCCTCTTTTCGGGCATCAATTTCTTTTTTCAAAGCATCGAGGTCCATAATTTTAGCTGTCATTTTTATTCACTTCCCTGATTAATTCGGCGCCTGTAACTGAAGCAACCCCACTTTTGCGGACAACAATCCCGGCAGCATAATTGGCAATTCTAATCGCAATCTCTGCCGGTGCACCTGCCGCCAGGGCCAGAACCAGTGTACCAACCACGGTATCTCCAGCACCTGTTACATCAAAAACTTCACTAAAATTAGCAGCGGCAATATGCTCTATTTTATCTCCGGGTGCAAAAAGAGTCATTCCATCTCCACCCTGAGTTATAAGCAGATATTTTAATTCCAGCTTTTTCCTCATTTCTAGACCAGCTTTTTCTACTTCAGCCTGAGATCTCAGTTCCCTGCCATAAATAGCAGAGGCTTCTTCTAAATTAGGAGTTGCAATTACAGCTCCCTTAAACTGATTTAACTGATAACGGCTGTCTACAGCTGACTCTTTTCCGGCAGCAGCGGCAGCTTCTACAAACTGAGCCGTACTATTCTGATTAAAAATTCCGTTTCCGTAATCCGAAAAAAGAATCGCATCACTGCTGGCGATATTTTCCTTAAGGTAAGAATTTAATTTCTGCTGAAGCTGAGTACTGATATCAAAACTCTTAACTTTATCAACCCTTACCACCTGCTGGCGAACAATCTGCTCACCACCGGCCAGAATCCTTGTTTTCTCAGCAGTCGGCCTGCTTCTGTCCTTAAAGACTCCTGCAGTTAAAATCTGCCGTTCTTCAAGCTCTTCAATCAGAGCTTCTGCTGCCAGATCCTCTCCTACAACACCAAGCAGATCAACCTCTGCTCCCAGGCTGGCAATATTGGCAGCTGCATTGGCTCCACCACCAGGCAGGATTTTCTCCTGCTGATGTTTTAAAATCAGAACCGGTGCCTCGCGAGAAAGCCTTTCTGGATCAGCGATAATAAATTTATCAGCTATTAAATCTCCCAGAACCATTATTCTTTTTTCGCTAAATTTATTTATATATTTTATTAATTCCTCTGAACTATAGTTTCCCATCTCAGCCCCCTACATTTTATAGGTCAGACCAAAATTTATAACTCGATTGCTGAGATCCCAGTACTGATTACCAATACTTATCTCCAAATCACTGCGGGGACCAATATTATATCTGGCACCACCTCTGTAATAACTGTGATCAGTTAAGTCCTCATCAACAAAGTAATAGGTCTGCCAGAAAAAGTTTAGATCCTTATTTAAAGTTGCAGCCGAAATTCCTACCCCTTTACCAAAGTCTTGAGCATCAACTTTGTCTGTCAGCATCAGATGCAGATCCATTTTAAACTCAGGCTGGGAAATCATATTCAAACCAATATCTGCACCAATATGAAAATCGTCTCCATCAAAAGCGAGGTTCAGCTTCCCCTGATGGCCACCATTAAGAATAAACTTTGGCTCTAACTGCAGAGTGTCAATCTCCATTGAATCACCTGAAATAAGGTAATTTACCTCTTTCAGTTCAGCTGCATTAACTGCTGTAAAAACTGTAAAAATTAAGCTTACTGTAATCATTAATATCATTATTTTTTTAGTCATTTTATCTCTCCTCTAGTGTAATTTTATTATATATTAGATAAAGCTATATTTAAAATTATTTCTGCAAAAGTTACTTTCCAATGCAGAGCTTTAATCTTCGCGATTAACTATGACTCCATTCGAAATCAAACGATCTGCACTGGGACGATTCATTGTAAAACCTCTGATCACCATTCTGGCTGAGGCACCACCATCAAGATTCATAGCTTCAACAGCACCCAGCTCTCTTAAAATTTCAGCTGTTTCTTCTAAACTCATTCCAATGCTCAATTTTTCCTGTCTACCATCAATAGTCAGCATCAAAAGATGATTATCCGCTGTTAATCCAAGTGCTGTTCTCGGCGCTCTACCATTTAAAATGTCAGGTTGAAATTTTTCTTGCTTACCTGTAATTTTTATTTCTCCATTTTTCAATAGACGCGGGCCACCACCGACAGCATAAATAATATTCTTCTCTTCTAAATCAGGCGAAAACTTGTTATTAATCTTTACCCTCTGGTTCTTTAATTCGGGTGTTAAATATATTAAATCTCTTCTTTCGGAACCAACCCGAACCACAAATCCATCCGGGGGAATTGGAGTTTCAGCTCCAGGCTCAGTTTCTGTACCCAAAATTTTTCCCGAACGAATAACAAGATCATAATAGCCCTTACTTAAGGCCGGCATTCGAGCCCCATAATAACTGTTAAAAACAACTGCTTCATCGGCATGAACTGACCTGTTAACACCATTTATTTTAAAACTTCTGGAAAGATCAGTTATTAACAGTTCTCCCTCCCAGTCTACCTGAGCAAAAGAAAGTTCTTTGTCCTGAGCAATTAAAAGTGCAGTTCGTTGATAAAGCGGTTCACTGACCAGAGTTCCATCAAGATAAAGCAGCCCCAGCGGTCTGCCGCTGTAATGAAAATAGCCTCCATTAACACCAGCCAGAGCAGAATGATCACGAATGATATCACCAAGATCTTCCCTTCCCGGTACAACTCCCTGAGCCAGCACTGGCTTTAAATTAAGTTCATCAACTGAGAGGTCATAGTCAACAACCGTAATTACTCGGGGTCCGGCCCAGCTCTTTTGCCTGATTTCCTTAAAATTAAGTCCCCGGTTAATACGAGCAGTAAATTTAAGCTCACTATCTATAAGTTCTGTCAGTTCCGCAATTTCCGCTCGATCATAATAATATTCTATAATCTCCTGAAAATTATAATCTGCCTGAGCCAGGGGAACAATACCAGCTCTGGGACTGTTAATTTCTTTTAAAGAAAAATCACTATTATAATAAAATTCCTTATCCCTGGTAAGTACCTGGCCTGAAGTCGCTGCTACAGCTTCTTTAAACACCGGACTCAAACGACCAAAGGCTAGCTTATTAAAGTTTTCCAGGCGTGCACCCTGAACTTCCAACTGATAGAGCAGTGAAGTCCTATAAAGAATAGACTGGGCCTTTAGTGCCTCCACCGGAGCACCTGCATTAAAAGAACTCTGCAGCAGATAAGCTGTCATCTCCTCCAGATTAGTTTTATAGCTAAATAAGACTGAATTTCCAATCGGTCCAAATTGAAACTCTCCCTGCATTTTTCTATCCTCAACCTTAAACTGACCCCTAATTTTAAAAACATGAGCCGCTCTTATTTTCTCACCAGCATCATTATAGAAATTAAGCCCTTCTCCAACCTCCTGATTGTAGGGCTGAACCTGCTGATTTTCTACTTTTTGCTGAGGATCAGAATCCTGATTCTTAATCTTAATCTCTCTTATCCAGCCATTATAGCCGGCTTGCTGCAATTCTTGCTGGAATGCTTCTGCCTGTCCGCGCTCGTTAAAGGCTCCGGCCAGAACTTTAAAAAGCCCCTCTTCTTCTTTTACAATTATCTGTTCCTCAAAATCTATTTCTACCTGGTTTTTAAACTGACTGGCATTTTCGGCGGTAGAACTGGCCATTATCTGAACTCCCCAGCCACTTTTTAATTCAGGCTGCTGCAGGTTGATCTCTCCCTGAGTTATGTAATACTCTTTGCCAGCTTCCAACTTCAGATTTTCAGCTCCTGCTGCTATTAGAACTGTGTCTTTTTCAGCCCGCAGGCTGATCTCAGCTGTTGGAGAAAAAATAGGTACTGTTATCTGATGGTTGGACTGGATAAAATCAATTAATCCGGATTGATAATACTCTGCAGAAACAGGAAACGCCAGCAAAAGCAATATAATTAGAGCAAAACCAAAAATTTTTAAAACAAATGAATTTAATTTAATCACAATTTTCATCTCCATTTATTATTATCCGATTTTCAATAATCCGTATAAATCCAAAACTTTTCCGCGAGATCTTTTTTCCCTACTTATATATATTTAATCTCAAAGCCGCAAATCCTGCCTGGATTTTTGATTTATTCAGGTATTTTTCCTCGGGTTAAGCTTTATGTTATAATAAAGTCAAAGAAACTGTTAAAAAATCACTTATCAAGATTACATAAAACTAAAGTTGAGACATTAAAAAGCTCTTTTAAACTCTTTTTAAGAGCTTAAAACAGCAAATTAATAGTGAGAAAGGAACTAACCATGAAAAATAACCAGTTAAAAATCACAGTAATAGATGGATATTTAGATGAACCCTCCTGCCTCGGAGTTCCACCTTATATTTCTCCTCATATCCGCTATCTCTGGGGTGCTCTCCTGGAAGCAGGCGTGCGAGACGATAATCTTAACTACCTGACCATTGACAGCCTAAGAGAAAATAAAGATTTAGAACTAAAAAAAATGGAAACCGCAGACATAGTAATTATGATTGCCGGAACCACAGTTCCCGGACATTATCTCGGGGGACAGCCAGCTGCAGCGGCAGAAATTAAAGAAATAGGCAAAAAAGTTTTTTATCCCACCAAAGTTCTGGGGGGGCCAATCACCTTAATTGAAAATATGAAAGAAAAATTTAAAGATAATTTTGATATTATAGCAGCGGAAATCGCTGCAGTAGATATTTTTAAAAGGCTGACCGAAACAGAAATTTTACCAGCTGAAATTGACAAGTATATAAACAAATTTGCCTTAAGCGGCAGTCATTTACTCAAGAGACACCCCAATTATCCAAAAATAATTGCCGAACTGGAAACTTTTCGAGGCTGTCCCCGGAGCAGCCACTGTGCTTTCTGCAGTGAACGCCTAAAGAATTTAACTTACAGCCGCAGCCCGGAAAATATTGCCGCAGAAGTTAAGGCTCTGGCTGAAGTAGGTATTCATCACTACCGCCTTGGAAGCCAGACAGATCTACTGCTCTATGGGGCTCAGCTGAAAAATGAAAATTTTATTTTAAACCCAGATCAGATCAAGGAACTCTATCAGGGCATTCGCAGAGCGGATCCTGATCTCAAAGTGCTGCATATGGATAATATGAACCCGGCTGAAATTGCCCGCAATCCAGAAAAATCAGCTCAAATTATAGAAACCATTGCTAAATATAACACTCCCGGTGATACAGCAGCCTTTGGGCTGGAATCAGCCGACCCAGAAGTCTTAAAGAAAAATAATATAGACAGCAGCAGTAAGGATAATTATTTTGCCATTAAACTAATGAATGAAATTGGCGGCAGAAGAGAAAACGGCATCCCCAAACTGCTTCCAGGTCTCAATTTTCTCCACGGCCTGATTGGAGAAAGCCGAAAAACTCTTAATTATAATTATCAGTTCTTAAAAAAATTACTGACTGATAATTTAATGCTCAGAAGAATTAATATCAGACAGGTTGTCCGCCTGGGCAGTTATCCTGAAGTTAAGTACTCCCAGGGTGAATTCAAAAAATACAAACAAAAAATAAATAAAGAAATTAATCAGCAAATGCTAAAAAAAGTATTTCCGGCAGGTGTTGTTTTAACTGACCTCTATTCCGAAAAGAAAAAGGGCAGTCTCAACTACTGCAGACAGCTGGGTACCTACCCGATACTAACAGCAGTCATCGATCAAAATGACAATTTTTTTCAAAAAGTAAAAGTTGTTGATCACGGTTATCGCTCAATTACAGCTCTCAAATGGCCCAAAAAATTTAATGATTATAGTAAAAAAGAATTGGAAGCTATCCCGGGAATCGGAAGCAAAAGAGCTTCCCGACTAATACTGGAAAAACCAGCAGATATTAAAGAATTATCTGCTCTACTGGGGCCAGATTTTGATCAGAAAACTCTTTCCCATTTTTTTCAATTCTAAATACTGATTAAAAATCTGCTGTCAGTTCCTTTAAGTATTTTTTAAATTCAGGCCCCAAATCTTCTCTTGCCAGAGCCAGCTCAACTGTGGTTTTTAAAAAACCCATTTTATTTCCAACATCATAACGTTTTCCTTCGAAATCATAACCATAAACTACTCGCTTATCAAGCAGAGTCTTTAAAGCATCAGTTAGCTGGATCTCTCCTCCTTTGCCTGGAGGCGTGTTTTCTAAAATATTAAAAATATCAGGAGTAATAATGTAACGTCCTAAAATTGCAAGATTGGAAGGCGCCTCTTCCAGTGATGGTTTTTCTACCATATCTTCGACCCGATAAACATCACCATCTTTGCGGCTATAATCAACTATTCCATATTTATTTACGTCTTTTTCGGCAACAGTTTTACAGCCCAGAACAGCAGTCTCTTTTTCTTCATAAATCTCCATCATCTGCTGAATAACTGGCTTTTTAGAATGGATTATATCATCCCCAAGCAGGACTGCAAAAGGATCATTACCCACAAATGTTTTGGCACAATAAATAGCATGGCCCAGACCTTTCTGCTCCTTTTGCCTGACTGAATGAATAGTAATCATCTCCGAAATATCTTCAACCATATTTAAAAGCTCTGTTTTACCCTGTCTTTTTAAAGCTGCTTCCAGGGCCTGAGATTTATCAAAATGATCTTCAATGCTCTGTTTATCTTTAGAGGTAATGATTAAAATATCCTCAATTCCTGCTGCAACTGCCTCCTCAACTATATACTGAATAGAAGGTTTGTCAACAATCGGCAGCATCTCTTTGGGTTGAGCCTTGGTTGCCGGTAATAGTCTGGTTCCCCAGCCGGCTGCTGGAATTACTGCTTTTTTAATCTTCATTATATCACTCCCAAATAATTTTCGCTAAGTCTAAGTCAGATTAATCAAAATTTCTCTTATTAATATTATAACATTAAATCAGATAGATGTTAAAAACTGTAGGAAAACTGAAGTCCATAGCGTTGATCTTTAATTTCAAAATCATGGGCCACAAATAAATCAACTTCTATTGGTTTTAAACCTAATAAATATAATCTCGAATTAAAAGCAGGCCCAACTGCCAGTCCCTCCTCTGACCACTGCTGATCACTGTAATAGTCAACAAATAGGTAACCTCCAATATCAGTTAACTGCAAGAAATTTAGAAGTTCCATCGGCAGCTGCAAATTATAATTATAATTGAAATTTAAAGAAGCCTGCAGATTGGTATTACTGTCCAGTTTTTGACCCCTATAGATAAGTGGAGATTCCACAAAATCACTGCTATTATAAATAACTTCGGTCCCAATACTCCAGGCCTCAGTAAAATCATAATTAATAAGGTGTGAACTCAAAATATCAACATCACCCTGCTGATAATTTAAAAAAAGATCATTTTCGGACTGCCACTGAAAGTCATCACCCAGATAGCGAAAATCATTTCCAAAAAGCAAATATTCAGTCCCCTGTCTCCTGCCATAGCCGGCAGATAAATTAAATCTTCTACCAAAATATTTAAGTTCTGCTTCATAATCACTTTTAGTAGCCGAATCATAATCATTTCTATATTTTAAATATAGATCAAGACTATCCGTAATTTTTTTTATTCTTAGAGCAGCTGAGTAAGCATCCTCCCAGCTGTCCTCTCCCAATAGAGCAAGCCTGGCCCTGTTATAATAGATCTCAGCACCTACCTGAAATTGATCCAGTGGTGTACGAAATAATTCCTGGCTGAAAGGCGAAAAATCTCTTCCATAATAAATCAGAGGACTTATTCCCCTTTCTTCTACAATCAGCCGGTCGAATTCAAGATCTCGCAGTATGCTGTCCAAACTATAATTTTGACGAGGAACTGGTTGTCGGAGAGGTATACCTGCTTTTTTTAATTCAGCTTTTAACTGTGGAATTTTCTTTAAAGTTTCCAGGTAACCTATTTCTACCAGTCTGCTGGCATAATTAAAATCCATAAACGTATAGTTTTCAACATCGGCAGTAATAATAAAATCAGCATATCTGTCCAGTATCTGGCCGGAATACTCATCCTGAATAATTTCTAAAAAACGGTTTGCTGATTGAAAAGGACTTCCATAATCATATCTTTTCTCATCTTCAGGTGTGTGAGTGGCAATAACATAATCAGCTCCCAGCAGAGCAGCTGATTTTGCAGGAGATGATTCCAGTACCCCTGCATCAATAAAATAATGCTCATTCTGAGAATGGATTGGAAAATAACCGGGAATTGAATAGGCCGCCTGCAGCACCTCTGAGATTTTACCCTCTGTTGTTAAATATTTTTTTCCTTCTGCCAGATCAAAACTAAGCTGAGCTGTCGGAATCAAAAAATCTTCCAATTTTTTTTGCGGTGCAACTGATTCCATAAAAATATTTACTTTTTTACTATTCAAAAGAGCACCCCGACCGAAATTAAAAAGTCTGGCAAAAGGAGTATCAGTTACAATTTCTTCGATCTGATCCACCGACAGACCACTACCATAGAGAGTAGCAATAATTGAACCCATACTGGTTCCAGTCATTAAATCAATGGGAATGTTATTTTCTACCAGAGCTTTTATGACCCCCAGATTTGCAATTGCTCTGGCTCCTCCACCAGAAAGTGCCAGCCCCACGGCCGGCTCACTTTTTGCTCCAATCCTGTTTTTAAAATGCTGATAATTTTCCACCAGATAGCTCTCGCCATCAAATTCTATTTCCTGCAGACTATTTTCTGCTGCAGATCTTTCGGGCTCTGATTCAGCAAAAAGAAGCCCGGAAAATAAAGTAGTGAAAATAATAACTAGAATAAAAATGAAAATTATTTTTTTCATAATAAACACCTCTGTTCGGGAAAAGCTGAATAAAACAGCAAAGGGAGGCAGAGCCTCCCTTTTATTTTTTTAATTCTGCCTCTTATTTTTCTATTACTCTTCTTGCATGCCAAATACTTAGAAGCTGTTCATTATCTCCTCAACTTCAGACATTAAATTCTCCTTAAATCCGGCCAGCACTTTTTCTGCTGTTGCCTGATCTTTTTCGCGAACTGCAAAATAAAATTTAAGTTTGGGTTCAGTTCCGGAGGGCCTAATAGTGAGTTTAGCATCACCTTCCAGTAAATATTGAAGCACATTTGATTTAGGCAGCTTTATTTCTTCTTCCTGATTTTCATCTAAATAATTAATTGTAGATAATTTATAATCCTTAACCACCTTAACCCTGCGGCCTGCTATTTTTTCGGGACTCTCTTCTCTCAGTCTGGCTATTGTTTTAGTTATTACTTCCTGGCCTTCCTTTCCTTCCAGGCGAATCGACTCTAAATCTTCCAGATAATAACCAAATTCTTCTCGCAATTCTGCCAGACGCTCCAGCAGATTTGTTCCTTCTTCTTTATATTTTAGAGCCATAATTGCTGCCAGACCAGCGGCAACCGCAGCATCTTTATCGCGCGCATGTTTACCAATTAAATATCCGAGGCTTTCTTCAAAACCCAGAATAAATTCTTTTTCCCCTGATGCTTCAAACTCTGTAATTTTTTCTCCAATAAATTTAAATCCTGTCAGTACATCGAGTACTTCCACCCCGTACTCAGCAGCAATATCTAAAACCATATCTGTAGAAACAATTGACTTAACAATAACTCCATTATCAGGTAGCTTACCTGCTGCCTTTGCTTCTTTTAAAAGAAAATCAGCAAATAAAACACCTGTTTCATTCCCATTTAAAAACTGATAGTTCCCCTCAGCATCTCTAACTGCAGGTGCCATCCGATCACAGTCAGGATCAGTTGCAATAACCAGATCGGCTTCTTCTTCCTCAGCCAGCTTTAATGCCAGATCAAAAGCCTCTCTGTCTTCAGGGTTTGGACTTTCTACGGTAGAAAATTCTGAATCTCCATCTGATTGTTCTTCCACAAGATGCAGGTTAGAAAAACCTAAATCACTGAGAAGTTTTGGGATTACTGTACTGCCTGTTCCATGTAGTGGAGTATAAACCACTGATAAATTGCTGCCCTTCTCTGCTGCTAGATCTGTATCTGGTAAAATATCTATTAAAGTTTTTTGATAACTATCATCAACTTCGGCACCAATGTAATTTAATAATCCCTTATCAACTGCCTCCATCTCATCCATAGTTTTAACAATAGAAAAATCATCTATTTCTTCAATTTCAGCAATAATATCTCGAGCCTGCTCAGGTACTACCTGTCCCCCATCTTCCCAGTAGACCTTATAGCCATTATATTCCGGTGGATTATGACTGGCGGTAACTACTATGCCACCGATTGCATCTAATTCTCTAACTGCATAAGAAAGCTCCGGAGTTGCTCTCATTCCGGTAAATAAATATGTTTTGATGCCATTTGCAGCCAGCACAAGTGCTGCTTCCAGTGAAAATTCCGGCGAATTATGTCTTGAATCGTAGGCAATTACAACACCTTTTTCCTGACCATCATCACTGTAATTAATTATATAATTGGCCAGACCCTGAGTGGCTTTCCGGATCACATATTTATTAATTCTATTAGTTCCGGCCCCCATTTTTCCTCTCATACCACCTGTACCAAAATCAATATTTTTATAAAAGCGATCTTCAATTTCTGCTTCATCATCCTGGATGGCTTCCAGCTCTTCTTTTGTCTCCTTATCAAAATAGTCACTTAAAAGCCAATCGCGATATCTGGACATATAACTCAAAATTGATCAACTCCTTTGTTGATAAACGATCTAAAGTATTTATGCTACTCATTGAAAATATTATATCACAAATAATTTTTTTTATAAAGTTTTTAAAGAATTAAGAAAAATTAGAGTTTATATTTAAATTTCAAAGAAATTTTGCGGCCACTCTTATCAGTTCGACCGGAATTTTTCGTATTTATCTGCTGGTCAAACTGCAGCTTTGTGTCCAGATCAAGATTTTCGCTAAATTTCCAGCCCCACTTTAAGGAAACTCGATTCAATCGATAGTCATCTTCCGGACTGATCTTATATTCAGTCCACTGTCTTTGAAATAAAATTTCATAATCGTGTTTTTCATTTAAATCATACTGCAGTGTGTACTGCACTCGGGCCAGCTGATAGTCTTTTGTTTCCGCCTCCAGATAATCCTTATCTCGCAGCAAAAGTTTAAATCGATTGCGCAGTTTCTCAGTTAAATAAAAGGTATAATTACCCTCAACTTCTAAATTCAAATTATCATAGGTCTGACTCTGTTCATAAATGCGCTGCTGCCGTTGAGCTTTCAAATAATAATATTCACCTACAGCCAGCTTCTGTTTATATCGCAGCCACTGTTTGTTATACTGATAATAATCAACAATGTTATCTTCATTTTCTTCCAGGTCTCCCGGATCAGTATAAAGCCGATCTCCACTCTCAAAACTGCCACTAATTTCCGGCCTATAGTCTTTAGCTGCCACCGGGGCTGCATAAAAACCAGTTAAAATCAAAGCAGAGAAAATTAAAAGAATAGAAACTATCAGAAAAGTTATTGTGTTCTTTTTCACAAAAATCACCCTTTTTCTTTATTTTTCACGATTAAAAGGAAAATTCCTGCAATTTTGTGAAAAAATATTCAAAACCCTGTCCTTTAATCAGACAGGGTTTTAATAAATTAGATTAGATTTAAATAGAAAGACCAAAATTAATACTTTTATCAACAAATTCATAGCCAATAAAAAAATCAAAACAGTCTTCTTTTTTTCTAAGTCGAAGATTTATTTCGTCCCATTCTTCGCTAGATAAATCAAAACTGCCATCAGTCTCAAGTGCCCAGGCTGAATCTGGATAATCACCTCTGATATCTAGAGAAATTGAAGGTTTAAGCAATCTTTCCTCTTCTTCCCGATCATCGACTAATGGGGTACTGCCCATCACTCTATCCTGCCGATAAAAAAGGGCAGATTTAAAAAGTAACTTTTTATTTAATTGATTTCGATAGCGAAGACCGGTATTTAAAACCGAAAAGTGATAATTCTGATCATAGCCGCTCTGATAATGATCAAGTCGATAATTATGAGTTAAGTGGTAGGAGAAACCAGCTGGAAGCTGCCAGCTATTGTTGTAGTTTAAATTTAATCTGGATTTATTTAACTCTACTCCTCCATTTTCGACCCGTCCTGTCCCCAGGGAAGTTTTAAAAGAATAAAAAGCAGGAAATGAAAGTTCAAGATAAGGATAGTAATTGTAGTCTTCTCCTGCCACATATTTAAGATTCCAGTTAACAGCTGTCTGGTTATGGCTTAAACTGTAATTTTCTTTAATCAGTTCTTCGCTATTATATTCTCTTCTCAAAGATGCATTGACCCCTGTCCCAAAGCGATAGTCAGCTGTATAAACTGTTTCAATTATTTCTTTCTGTTCCGGATCGTATTTCTTAAAAAGACCAGTTTTCAAACCACTTTCAAATTGGTAATTTGCCTCAACAAAATATCGATTGACCGGCTCTGCAGGCAGTAAATCCCGCAAAAGTCCTGCTTCCAAACTTAAATTGCCAGGAGTATAAAGCAGTGAACTTCTAAATTCTTTTTCTTCTTCGTCTAAAACCTCATCCTCAAAATCATAATCATAAAGATAATAATAACGATTTTTAAAACTTAAATTCTCAGTAAATCGCTGGATATTAAGATATTCTCTGCGTTCATCTCTTTCCTCTCCGGACCCTTCCCGCCAGTAATAAATTCGGCCGCTGTTAGAATCTCCAATCTGGTAGGGATAGGACAACTCAACTGTAACTCCTTTTTCAGCATCATAGCCGAATCTGGGCAGGGGAAAGGTGTTTCTAAGTTCTTCTCCCTCTTTTCCGTCAGGATCATAGGTAACAGAATAATATGGAAAGTAAAAAACAGGTATATTGGCTATGTAAGGAACTATATGATGAATAGTAATCGTATTATCAGGATTAATTCTGACCTCTTTAGCCTTAAAATGATAGTGCGGTTCCGGACGACTGCAGGGAGTAAATGCTGCTGACTGCATGACACCTTCTACTGGTGAAGCCGAAAGTATATTTAGCTTCGAACCAGAAAAATATATCTGGCCAACACTTCCTTTCGCACCGTAAAGACTTCCCGTTTCCAGTTGATAATTATACTCCAGGCTGTCACCCCGCAGATCATCTTTATCAGATTCAATTAAAACATTTTTATAAGCTTTTAACTTTTTATTTTCGGTATCAAGTTCAAATTTATCTGCTCTAACAGTAAAATCAGCTGATTTGAAAACAGGTGAACCTTCAAAAACTACCAGACCTGTTTGCTCAATAAAAGTAATTTCTTCTCCTTGAACAACATAATCTGCTGCAGATACTGAAAACGAAAGTAAAAAAAGAAAGGCAAAAACAAGCAGCAAAAATCCTCCAATTTGATTTAACTGACAATGTCTATAATTATTTTTCTGCAAGATTCTAACTCCTTTTCAAATCAGTTTTCTGCTCATCTAAAATAATATGAAAAAACCCGCCTTTCTGGCAGGTTAGATCTATTTTAAAACTATACCCCTAATTTCTTTTTCTTCAATCAGCTGGATATATAACTCTGAACCAGCAGGAATTGTCTCATCTTCACCTTCAACAAAATAACCAACAACTACTCCCGGCAAACCAAGAAGGGCCGTTCCCAGCACACTGGCACCAATAGCCAGTTTCTGTGATTCGTTCTCTTCCCGGGCCTCATCTTCAATTGCAACATCCAGTGAACTACCATCAATAGCAGTCAGTTGAGGAAAACCAATTTTAATGTCTCCATCCTGCCCCATTTTCCCGGCTTCTTTAATTTCTGTAACTTCCAGCTCTCCTGTAGTACCTGCAGGTATGATTAAAACATCCCCAATTTTAATATCTTCTACCACCTGATAGGGAACCTTCTTACCCCGGCTGGCAGTTTTAGAATCAATTTCTTCCAGCAATTCGATCCTGATTAGCTGATTCTCTCTACTTTTTACAAGCTGAATTGGCATTTCCCGCCCGCTGATTGTTAGCTGATAAAGCTTCTTAATCCTTTCTTTAAGTGGACCCTCAGTAACTTGACCACTTACCATCTTCTCTAAATTATTGATCCGTTCAAGCAGGTTAGATCTCCCGATTTCTCCACTTATTGCCCACTCAACTGTATTAAAGAGAAAAACAAGAGAAGGAGACTTTTCTGTTGTTTCAAAAAGATCAGAAATTATTTTTTCTGTTCTTTCGACAATGGATCCCGACTGCCTTTTTTGATATAAACTCTGTTCAACATCACTAACCCGTTCTAAAATCGGCTTATCCGATACGGAACCATATAAAAGCCTTTCCGCATCTGCCAGACCATCGAGTGGAATAATCCCCGCAGCCTGCAGCTGGGAATAAGGCAAAATAGGTGTCATAATAATTGAAAATACTAAAATCAGTACTGTAATTTTTTTTATATTTATTGACAAAATACTGCACCATCCTTAAAAGTTTATTTCGAAAGAAGCACTAATATTTCTTTCGCTATCATCCTTATTTTCATCATTTTCGATTAATTCATAACCAAGATTCAAACCATAATTTTCATCAAAAGTTACTCCCAGACCTAGATCCCAGGCTGTCTGAGATTTTAAAGTTGACTCCAGGTCCTCTGGGTTCAGCAATTTATAGGAAGCACTAAAAGTTGCCAGATTATTAAAATCGAGCTCAACACCAGTTATTCTCTGAGTCAGTTCG
Organism: Halanaerobium sp.; assembly: GCF_003070835.1. Lineage (NCBI taxonomy): Bacteria > Bacillati > Bacillota > Clostridia > Halanaerobiales > Halanaerobiaceae > Halanaerobium > Halanaerobium sp. Next base: position 18,756 of record NZ_QBLR01000001.1, read on the forward strand.
TCATTTAAATCAATCTGATAGCTGGCTCTAATTGTTCCCATTGGATCATTATACTGCAATCCAAAGACTGTAGTATCAGCATTTAAGTCATAATCATCATTAAATGTATTTAAATCATTATTTTCTATAAAATCAGCAGAAACTGTAAGCCGATCACTGGTTTGATAGGCAAGTCCCAGACTGCGCCGACTTTCATTTTCTTCTCTAAAAACTCTCTCAGAACTGGCAGGTGTTAATAGGTTTTCCTCACTGTTAATAGTAAGATTCGGATTAGCTTCCGAATCAACTGTGGAAGAATTTACACTCTGCACCTCCCACCATTCTCGGTTAGCAAGACTGTAACCTGCTCTAATCAATGCTCGCGAATTAATGGCATATTCAAGCTGCAGCTGGGTTTCACTAATGACTTCATCATCAATAATCTGCTGGCTATAATCCGTATTAAAATTAAGATCAGATAAAAGCTGCAAACCTGTATTCTGCTGGCTTCCATTACCAGTAAGATTAAAGCTGCTGTTATCTATTTCAATATCTTCGATGTTAGTTGTGCTTTCAAACTGAGAAGCAATACCAAGCAGTTCTTCCCTGGCAGAATCGGAAAACGACTTTTCCTGAGACAGGTCCAGACTTTTAAGATTTTCTGTTTCAGGATCAGTATTGGTCTGATCTGCTTCCTGAGCCGAAATATTTAAAGTAAAAATTAACAAAATAATGGCAGTAAATATCAATAATCTCTTCATCTTTCCCTGCCTCCTTTCTTTTATAATTACACACTTTAATTATAACAGATCTGGCCTGAATAATCCAGATAAGAAAACCTTTTATTTTCCAATTTATTATATTTGTCTATTTCGATATAGTATTATATAATCTAATTAATAAAAATATATTTGAGGTGGTCATATGTCAGCAGATATAGGTTTGATTGCAGCTCTTTCGGCAGGACTTTTATCTTTCTTTTCTCCCTGTATTTTACCATTAATACCGACCTACCTGTCTTATCTAGTCGGTGATTACGCAAAAGCGAAAGAAAAAAATAAGAATATTTCAATTGTAATCTCTTCTCTCAGTTTTATTGCTGGTTTTACTATTATATTTATTTTGCTGGGCTTATCAGCCACATTTTTAGGTAAATTTTTAATTAGAAACCAGAATATCCTGACAAACATTGGCGGCATTATTATTATTATTTTTGGTCTTCATTTAACAGGAATTCTTGAAATAAGCTATTTCTATCGAGAAAAGAAATTTGAGTTACCGGATTATCTGCAGGGAAATTTGCGTTCCTTTGTAATGGGATTAATCCTGGCTCTCGGTTGGACCCCCTGTATTGGACCTATTTTAAGTTCAATTCTGATTGCTGCCAGTACAAGGTCTAATATCATGGAAGGTGGCTTGTTACTTTTATTTTATTCAATTGGTTTATCAGTCCCATTTTTCTTATCAGCAATTTTTATGGATTATCTCTTGCCAAAGTTAAAGGCTTTTAATAAGTATCTGCCATTAGTAAACAGAATAACAGGAATATTACTAATTATTTTTGGATTTTTAATGATCAGTGGTTATCTGGAAGTTTTAAATAGAATGCTGCTTTAAATTTCAAAAGATACCTTATAACAAAAACTTTTAAGAACATTATCTTGATCAGTAGCTTAAAATTGAGTTTCATATTTAAAAATAAAGGAGACTAATAATTTGCAAAGAATTATATATCATGGTACAAAATAAATAACCTCGGGAGAGATAATCTATGGAAAAAAGAAAACATATATTAGTACTTATATTGACTTTAATTTTATTTTTAAGTGGAACTGTATTTGCAGCACCCGAAATAGATATTTTTGATAATTGGATTACAAGTAAAAGTAAAGATTCTGAATCAGGGAATACTACTGTAGAAATATACCAATCAGATTATGCTATACCTTTAAGGGTGATTTGGAAAAATGGCGAGATAATGATAGTTATGAAGCCTTATAAAATAGAAGAACTAGGTAATGAATACGAAATATATTATCAATTCGATGATGGTGTAACTAATAGAGTTGTTTGTGAGGTTTCTCAGGAAAGAAAAAGTCTTTACCTTCCTGACCAGCTGGAAAAAGAATTGATTGAAAAAATGATGACTCATGAAAGCTTAAATATAGGAAGCTTTAAACTTCCAGATCCTACAGCAGGAAATGAATTAAACTATGATTTAAATAAATTTGATGAAGCAGTAAAAAAATACAGAGATTTATTTTTGACTAATTAAATTATTGTTTTAAAAAGCCCTTAAGTCAAAATTTGAATATCTGCCTTAAGGGCTTCTTATTAATTATTAATTTATCGCTTAGAAACTCTATGTTAAACCAGCTTTATATGAAAATCCGTTACTGTAAACATCTCCTTCATCCTCATCATCCATTTCAAGATATAGATAATCTATACCAGCATTAAAATCCCAGCTATCAGCAAATTGACGTTTATAACCAATACCCCATCTATAACTAACCGCATCTAAATCTACTTTTTCATCTACTAAACCTGAAGCAGCAAAAGCTTGACCTTCAAAATTCTTATCTTTAGTACCTTTATAAAAAGCTACTCCTCCACCAGTTGTCCATCTTTCACTTAATTCATAATCAGCTAAAAGAGCAAGACCATTAAGTGCAACATCAATTTCAGCTGATCCTTTTCCAACAGCAGAATCAAAATTTGTTTCTACTGCACCAAAGATATGTTCATACTGAATATTTGCTGTCCATTTATCACTTACTTTCTTTTTCGCTCCTAAATAAAGCATAGGAACTTTATCAATATTGTCCATTTTTTCAATATTACTTGTTGATATTGAACCCTGAAAATTGCTTGCAACTAAATTATTTAAATCATCTATTGTAGAATTCCATTTATCTAATGTAACATTTGTAATAGAAATCCCACCAACAGCTTCCCAATCAGATGCAGCTGCACTTCCTGCTAACAACCCTACTATCATTAAGGCCATCATTAATATTATAATTTTATTCTTCATTCTTTAAATTCCTCCTATAGTTTGTTATTTTTTTCCTATAAACATAGAAAACCCGAGGGATAAATCCCCCGGGTTGTTTTTATTTCTTTATATTAGACTATGATTAGAAGCTTACAGATAAGGAAGTAGTTACAGCATTACCTGTACCTTCGCCCTCAACGTCATCTTCTCCGTCAATCCACTTAGCTTCTGTATTCCAAGTCATATTATCTGAAAGTTCTTTTGTCATATAACCTTTCAGGTAGTTATAACTAATTACAGTGGCACCATTATCATCTTCATCTTTATTAACTAATTCTGCACCAAGAGTAGTTGTATCGTTCCAAGCATACTCAGTACCCAAAGTGATGATAGTAGTATCATATCCATCTTTGTAAGTATCATTCATAGTATAAGCAACAGATGCACTATTAGTAAACTTACCATAACTATTATCTAATGCTACTTCTACAGTATTTTTATCTTCGTTATTGTCATTAGATTCATCTTGAACTAATGTATAGTCACCAGTAACCGTATTATTTTCATTTAATACATATGATGCACCTACATTAAACTTGTTATAGTCATTAGCTTCTTCAAGATCTCCTAATACACTTGCTGACTCAAAATTCTCGCCAACAGTTTCAAACATACCATCAACAGTTAATGCGTCACTAACTTTTGCTTCAGCATTAACATTGAATAGTGTATCACTTTCTGTATCAGTATCATTAAACACAACTTCTCCACCAACAGTTACCATATCAGTAACAGCTACATCAGAAACTTCTACTGCTACATCAGTAACATCTTTAGTTTCTAAATCAAAACTAGCCTGATATACTTTTCCAGTAACAGTACCGAAGTCCATTTCTCTACTTACATGAACACCATAATAATCTGTATCAACATCATAATCTTCTCCTAAAACAAAAGCAGTGATGTCATTACCCATGTAAGAAGCTGTCATTTCCATACCTTCCATATCTTCATCATCAATGAAGTATGAAGAAGCTGTATATCCGTCTAAGTCACCAAACTTAAATCCATAATCATTATAAGCAACTTCTAATAAAGCACTATCAACAGCTAAATCTAATCCATCTTCTTCAACACTATAAACACTGCTATCAAAAACAGTATCTTCTTCAGCAAATACATTAGTAGTAGTATCTACAGCAAGATTAAAGCTAGCTCCATTTAATTCACCAGCAGCGTTAATTCCAATTTCCTGCCAGAATTTCTTTTCTGCTGGGAAATCTTCTGCATCTTCTTCTTTAGAAGGACTAACTGGTGCAGCAATATCTAGAGCGTCTCCATCAGCCCACAGTTCTATAACAGCATCTGCGTTATCACCATAGTTAGCAACTTCTGCAAATGTATCTATAGTAGCTGTAAATTCAATGTTATCTTCTGGTACGTCCATAGCGTCTACTTTAGCTTCTAATTCAGCCATATCTTTACCTAAAGCATCAACGTCTGCGCCTAATACTTTAAGCTCAGCAGCTAATTCGAAAGTTAAAGCGTCAACGATATCTGCTACTTCTTCAGCTTGAGCATCGCTTAAGCTGTCCTGAGTGTTCTTTTCCATTAAGGACTTAACGATAGCAGTTACGTCTTCTGCCTGACCTGTAGTTAGACCTTCGCTCATTTCGTCCATTGCAGCAGCCATTTCTTCCTGCTCAGCAACAATGTTGTCTAATGCGCGGCTAACCATAACAGCCATTTCGTAACGAGTCATGTTCTGGCTACCTTTGTATTCGCCATCAGGATAACCTTCGACGATACCAGCAGCAACTAATTTGTTAATTGCATCGTATGCCCAGTGATCACTTGGTACGTCAGAGAATGACTGACCAAATGCAGGCATAGCTAATGCTACGACTAAGATTAAAGCAATTGTAATTGTAAGTTTTTTCATTATTAAAATCCCCCTTGATTGTGTTCTAACATTTTTCTTTTTCGATATATAAGTTCTAATAACTTATACAATCATAGAGGACATCCGAGCGAGTTACCTAGTTTCCTCTTCATCTGTCCAAAAGATTTTTGATAAGTATCTTAGAACTCTTATAACTCTACAGCTCCGCAGCTTCGGGGGCACCTCCTTTCCGCCGCATTTTAGCGTTGAGTTTATAAGCATAATTAAATTATCAATTTGCAAATTAAATTATAACAGTAAACTAACCTAACTGTCAAATTTATTTACTATTAATCCTCAAACCCTATTGTAAAGCACTTAATCGATTTTGTCAAGCTTATCGAGATATTTTTCACCAATTATTAAGGCTGCATAATCATCAAGCGGCTTTTTAAGCTTCCAGCTGACCACTTTTCGCAGCAGTTTTTCGTAGTTAGACATCGGCTTTTCCTTTAAATAGCGGGCCTGAGCTTCCTCTGTTGTATATTCTTCAGCAACCATTGTTATTTTTAAATCAGAATAACGGCTGCTGACCATTTCTTTTACTGAATCAGCCCCGGTCCCATCACCAATTATTATTTCTTTGATCTGATAATTATTAAAAATCTCAGCTAAATGATCTAAAAGCTCTTCTTTTTTGACTATTGTTTTTTCTTTTTCTTCTTTAGTATAACTTAAAACTGCAGTCCCAACTTTGTCACTGCCCGGATCCAAAGCAAGTAGATTATTCATTATTAGCCTCCTCAGCAGAACCATCAGCCCCAATCTCTTCCAGCTCAAAGTCTAAATTATCATTTAGTCTATCCTGTCTCCAGATATCTCTGCCGGCATAAATATTAATCCGGACTTCACCACTGGCTGAGCGTACCCTGTTAACCAGATCATAAAACTGGCTGAAGTTGATACTGCCGACCTGGCCTGAGTTATCGGGTAATAGTCCCTGGTTAATTGCTTTCTGGTTAATATCCTGCAGCAGTGCTTCCAGTTCAGTCTCTATTTCTTTACTACTCTGTTCAGCACTAATTTCTCTACTGCTGATTAGCTGTCCCTTTTTGAAGACTTTAAAATCCTCATAAAGCTGGAAATTCGCATAAAGCCAGTCGTTTTTAGGAACATTAACTCTGGCTATTAAAGAAACAATAACTCTACTGCCCGGCTCCATATTGTAAATGATGCGGGCGGCATTTAAAATATCCTCAGTCTGTAAGCGGAGTGCCATCCCGGTTTCTTCATTAACTTCAATCTCTTTTTTTACTGCAACCTGATTGGCTGCCTGCAGATACTTATTTAAAGCAGAAATTGTTTCCTGTTCACTGCGGCCGCCTTCTAGCACATCAGTATAGATCACATCACCTTTTTGATAAACCATATCTTCACCCATGTAGTAGATCACACCGGCCTGCAGCTGGTTGGCAACCTTCCGCAGCTCATCATAATCAGCTTCCAGCTCGGAAATTTGATTTTTTAGCTCAGCAACCTGTGATTCCAATTCTTCGCGCTGAGAACTCAGTTCTTCTACCCGCTGCTGCAGCTGGTTTCTATTTTGAGTTAATTCTTTTAGTTCACTTTCTACAGCTGCTATTTCCTTATCCCTTTGAGCTATCTCTTTTTCTCGTGCCTCAATTTCAGCCTCTTTTTTAGCTATCTCTTTTTCTCGCGCCTCAATTTTCTGCTGCAGTTCTGAGAGCTCCTGGTCTTTTGCTGCCAGCTTCTTATCTTTTGCTGTCAGCTGCTGATCTCTATCTGCTAATTCTTCGTTTAAATATTCCAGTCTTGTTAGAACATCATTAATGTTAAATAAGGCTTGTCTCAGCTCAGAATAAACCGCAAGCAAAATGGTAACTGAGAGAACAGCGATTAAAATTCCGGTTACAATAGTAATAATAATTGAAGAATAACGGGGGCGGAGACCAAATAAGGAAACACGCTTTTTACCCATCTTCATTCCAATCCGATCACCAATATAGGCGATTAAACCACTTAAGATAACTACTGCTCCTATAATTACAAATGCGTTAATAATCTCCACCTCCTTTAAATCTACTGTCTTGCCGTTTTAATTAAAAGTCCAACTCCAACAATAAAGATTACTATATTCTGCAGCCAGGCTCCAAGCCAGGGCTGAATTGTTCCCTGACTACCGAGAGCATCCCCAACTGTCATTAAAACATAATAGATAAAGATAATGATAATACTGATGCCAAAACCGGTTGCCGAACCAGCTGAACGCTGAGGCTTAATCCCCAGCGGTGCTGCCAGCAGTGCAAAAATAAAGCTGGCTAAGGGAATCGAAAAACGGTGATGCAGTTCAACCCGCTCCTCATAAGCTGCTCGACCCTGCTCTTCTTTAAGGGCAATCTGTTTGCTCAGCTCTCTCACATTCATCTCATCAATATTCTTACCCAGACTGCCTGCCTGAGCTGGAGAATGAATCTCCTCCCGGGAGCGGTAACTGCTGAATTCTAAAGCCGGCTGCCTGTTATTTCTATCTAAAAAATAAACCGTTCCATCATAGAAATGCCAGCCGTCACGCAACCATTCAGCTCTTTCTGCTTCCAGCACACTGTCTGGACTACCGTCCTCAAAGCTCTGAACAACCACATCCTTCATCATCCCGCTCTCTCCATTAAAACTGTGGGCATAGAGCATATAGTCAGGTCGGCGGGTACTGCTGTCCATTGGGGTTAAAAATAAATCATACTGAGTTTCCGGCCGCTGCTCTCCGTGGCGGGCCTGATACATAATCTGCTCAGCCTGATAATTGGCATTGGGCACTAAAAATTCTGAAATAGCAACAGTAACTCCACTGGTTACAAGCCCCATAATCAGTGCCGGCAGCACCAGCGAAATAATGCTGATCCCTCCAGCCCGCATAGCTGTAATCTCACTGTCACCAGAAAGCCTGTTGTAGGCCATAATTGTTCCCAGAAGAGATGCCATTGGAAAAGTTAAAACAATAATCTCCGGCAGGCTTAAAAAGAAAAGCCTGATTAAAGTTAAAACATCAACACCCCACTGCGTATAAAATTCTGTCAGTTCAAAAATTAGATCAGTCCCGATAAAAATACCGGTAAAAGCTGCTACACCAAAGAAAAAAGGTGCAATCAATTCTTTATAAATATATTTGTTAATTGTTTTCAAAAAAGATGCACCTCACTAAATTTTAAATTTATCTCCCAGATAAAATTTACGTGCCTGTTCATTATCTGCAATTTCCTCTGAGGTTCCGGAAAGTAAAATCTTACCCTCATGCATAATATAGGCTCGATCTGTAATCGAAAGGGTCTCCCGCACACTGTGGTCAGTGATTAAAACCCCAAGACCTCGATTTTTAAGATAGCGGATAATCTCCTGAATATCATTAACTGCAATCGGATCAACTCCGGCAAAAGGTTCATCTAAGAGAATAAAAGCCGGATCAGCAGCCAGGGCTCTGGCGATTTCCACCCGGCGCCGCTCACCACCGGAGAGCTGAAAACCCTTGCGGTTTCTCAATCCTTCAATGTGAAATTCCTGCAGCAGTTCTTTAATATTTGCTTCAATCTCCTGACTGTTTAAGTCTCTGTACTCTAAAATAGCCTTCAAATTTTCCCCCACCGTCATTTTACGAAAAATCGAAGCTTCCTGAGGCAGATAGCCGATCCCGAGTCTGGCTCTTTTGTAAACAGGGAGGTTTGAAATATTATGCTCATCAAAAAATATCTGACCTCCATCAGGATTGATTAAACCTAAAATCATATAGAAAGTAGTTGTTTTGCCGGCTCCATTAGGGCCTAAAAGACCAACAATCTGGCCGCGTTCCACTTTTAAATCAACTTCGTTAACAACCCTTTCCTTATTATATTCTTTAATTAAGCCCTGAGCTTTAATTGTCATCTAATTATTCCTCCACTGTCTCACTATTAGTATCTGCAGCAGCTTCCTCTTCACTGAAGCGGAGAGTTGCTCTTCCGCGCAGCTTAACTTCTTCAGTCTGCTGATTAACCTCTGCTGACTGAGAGCTAAAGGACTCTCCATTTCGCTCACCCTGAACATTACCTTTCAGAGTTATTATTTCACTATTGAGATTATAAGTTATCTGATCTGCTTCAGCCCAAAAATTATTATATTCCAGGTAGGCATTACCCTTAACCTCTATTCTATCTTCGGACCGGTAAATATCGATCTGTTCTGCCTGCAGCAGAGAATTTTCGCCTCTGACTTCAGCCTCTTTGATTAAATGAAAAACCTGAGTCTCAAGATTTCCGGTCAGCTCAACAGCCTTCGCTTCAAAGTCCTGGTAAAAAAGTTTTACATTATTTCTAAATTCAATTTCCCCGTTATAACGGCGGTAAATACCAACATCTTCAGCTGTAATCCTAAGCTCATCATATATCAGTTCTACACTGCCGGTGGCTCTAAACACCTGACCGGCTTCAGTCTGCTCCAGGTCAAGATTATCTCCGTTCAATTCCCTGACTGCAGCTGCATTAGCTGTCAGCGCCAGGATAAATACTAATAAAAAAAATAAAATTTTTTTCTGCATCATTAATGACTCCTCATTCAAATATAATGGTTTTAGAAAGTATTTCTAGTCCTCCGACATCTCATCAAAATCCACTTCAGCCTGTCCATTATCACCCTTAAGCTTTAAGTTCCTTAAATCAAGATCTGAATTAAAGCTTGCTGCCCGGGAATTAAATTCACTTCCCGTAATTTTAACAGAGCCTCTTCCTTCGAGATAATTGCGGTTTAAATAATAGTCGAGCTCCTCTGCTTCAATCTGATAGCGGTCACTCTCAATTAAGACATTACCTCTGATCTCCAGATATTGATCATTACTGTGATAGACTGCAAAATCACCACTGAGCGTATATAATAGCTGGTTGCTGTTTGTTGAATAAACTTCTGCCTCAAGTGGTCTAAGTTCCATTCGCTGTTCATCTTTAAAGTTTTTTAGGTGTTCAGTCTCCAGCTTCAGCTCCTGATTCTGCTGGTTATTAAAAACACTGAAATTCACGCCCTCCAGCTCCTCTTCGGGTAGCTCTTTATTTTCAGCTGTCGGCTTAGGTGGAGTGATTGGATTTTCTTCCAGAGTAAAATAGAGTGAAAAAATAATAGTGATAAAAATAAAGAGCGCTAAAAAAATACTTTTTCTATCCACTATTTTTTAGCCCTCCTTCTCTAAGCAGTAAGTCTGCTGTTTTTTCCACTGCACCTCCACCACCAAGTTTGTGGCGCACGGTCTGCAGCTTCTCTTTAATTTTATTCAATTCTTTTTTATCATTCAGCCAGTTCAGGGCAGTTTCTGTAATTTTTTCTGCTTCAAAATCCTGCTGCAGCAGCTCGGGTACAACCTCTTCGCCGGCAATGATATTGGGTAGGCCGACAAATTCAACCTTAAAAACATACTTTGCCAGAAAGTAGGTGGTCAGAGCCGCCTGATAGCAGATAATCTGCGGTGTATCCAGAATCGCCGCCTCCAGAGTTGTGGTTCCCGAAGCAGAAATTATAAATTCGGAAATCTGCATCAGCTGGTAATTCTTCTTTTGAATAATCTTTAAATCAAGCTCAACCTTTTCGGTAAAGGATTTTAAATACTCAGGCTCAATTCCTTCTGCAGCTGCCAGCAGAAATTCAATTTCCGGTTTTTCTGCTTTTATACTGCAGGCTGCCTGGAGCATCTCCGGCAGCAGTGACTCGATTTCTCCCCGGCGGCTGCCCGGAAAAAGCGAAATCACCTGTTTCTGCTGATCTAAATTTAACTCCTTTTTAATTTCTGCTGCTGTTTTATCAACTTCGACAATATCTACCAGAGGGTGACCGACAAAAGTAACTTCTGCTCCGGCTTCTCGGTAGACATCTCTTTCCATTGGAAAAACAGCTGCAATATGAGTTCTATAGGAAGCCATTTTGTCAGCCCGGCGCTTATTGTAGACCCAGGCTGAAGGCGGAAAATAATTAACCGCCTTAATTCCCTCCTGACTGCAGGCTTTGGCCAGTTTCATATTAAAGGCCGAATAATCAACCAGAAATACCAGATCTGGCTTCCGCTCCCGCAGGATTTTTTTCATCTCTTTGAGATGTTTAAAATGCTCTTTCAAATTTTTTAAAGCTTCTATATAACCAATAGTACTGATTTTGGTGGGGTCGATTAAAATCTCTGCTCCTATTTCCCGGAGAGCAGTCGAGCCCATACCAAAAATTTGGATACTACTATTTTTTTCTTTTACTTTTTTTAGGACGGCAGCGGCGTGCATATCACCAGATACTTCGCCTGCTGAAACCATTATTTTTGCCAAGGTAGGATTAACTCCTCTTTATTATATTCCGCAGCAGCAACTACAATTCCTTCTGCAGCTGCCCGGCGGCAGAATTCTTCTTTGTTTAAAATAAATGTTTTATCTGCTTCAATTATTAAAGCTCCTGCTTCTGCCTCAATTAAATTCTCCAGGGTTTTTAAACCAACAGTGGGCAGGTCAAACCGAATATCCTGATTTCTTTTGCTGCATTTAGCCATTACAATTCCCGGACCTCCAAATTTTGCCGCCCGCTTAATTGCTTCATCTGTTCCTTCGATTGCTTCCAGGGCCATAACTGCTCCACCTTTAACTAAGGCAGTCTGACCGATATCAAAACGACCGAGGTTATAAGCGGTCTCAAAAGCAAAAACCAAATCTCTTTTTAGTTCAGAATCTACTTTACCAGCCAGAATTCCTGGCTCTGCCAGCTGTTCTTCTAAAAGATAGGTCTGGGGCAGGATTTTAACTCCCGAATTTATAAATTCCAGGGCCAGAGCCATCAATATAGTATCATCATTTAATTCCGGCAGCTGTTTAAGCAGCTGCTGGAGCTTCTGGTCCGGATTGAAATCATTAAAAAGATGTGCCTTCTGGATCTTACCGAGCCAGATAGCCTCTTCGATTTCTTCTTCTTCTAAAATCTGCAGGATTTCTCCCAGCTGAGTTAAATTAACCGTATATTCTGCACAGTCTAAATCAGAGAATTCAGCTGTGATCTCTTCGGCAATTTTAATTACAATAAAATTCTCAGCCTGAGCTGCAGCCTTTTCAGCCCAGAGACGGGGCAGCTGACCCCAACCTGCGATTAGAGCTTTTTTAGTCATCACTGCCACCTACCGGCAGATTCCGCGGCTGGCATTGCGCAGAAAACGCAGAAAATGCTCGATTTCCTCACTGGCATCGAGTTCCTGGTCCATCTTTTCTATCGCCTCGTCAATATTCAGCTTGGAGCGGTAGAGAGTTTTGTAGGCTCTTTTTATTTCTCTACGCATTTCGGGGCTGACCCCATTGCGTCTTAAACCAATAACATTGATCCCGTTGACTCCTGCTGGATGACCATCGACTAAAATATAGGGAGGTACATCCTTAACTACCTTAGAATGTGCACCAACCATACTCATCTTACCAATGCGAACAAATTGATGGACTCCAACCATACCTGCGATTACTGCATGATCTTCGATTGCTACATGGCCTGCCAGGTTTGTCGCGTTGGACATTACAATATGGCTGCCCAGCTGACAGTCATGTGCTACATGACAGTAGGCCATTAATAAATTATCATTTCCAATTCTTGTCTCCCCTCCGCCATCGGCGGTCCCCCGGTGGATAGTAACATTTTCTCTAATGGTATTATTGTCACCGATAAAAAGGTAACTCTTTTCCCCATCAAATTTTAAATCCTGGGGCTCAAAACCTATAGAAGCCCCGTGGAATATTTCATTATTTTTACCAATCTGAGTCCAGCCCTTAACTACCACATGAGGTCCAATTACTGTCCCCTCACCGATTTCAACATTTTCACCGATGATGGCATAGGGCCCTATTTCAACATTTCTCCCAATTTTGGCTCCCGGAGCAACAATTGCTGTCTCATGGATATTGCTCATGTGGAGCACCTTTCCTTTTTTTTCAGCTGCCAAGACTATCATTCCCCTTCCAGAATTCTCTATCTATTTCTCCTCAAATGTAAACATCATTTCCGCTTCTGCAGCAAGATTATCGCCCACATAAGCTTCTCCTCTCACCTTAGAAACTCTTTTACGCAGTCTTACTATTTCAACCTTGATTCTTAACTGGTCACCCGGTTTAACAGGTGTCCTAAACTTAGCTTTATCAATACTGGTAAAAATAGGGAGCTTATCTTCCATATCTTCAAAACTGTAATAAATCAAAATTCCTGCTACCTGGGCCATCGCCTCAACTATCAGAACACCCGGCATAATTGGGTGATCAGGGTAATGACCTAAGAAAAACTCTTCGTTGATTGTTACATTTTTAATCCCAACAATTGATTCCTTTTTATGGACTTCTTCAATTCTATCTACTAATAATAAAGGATAACGGTGGGGTAAAATTGACCTGATTACACCAATATCAATAATTTCATTTATCTCACTCAAATTAATTTTCCTCCTCAAGCATTTTTTCTCTAATCTTCTCCGCCAGTCTGACATGAAGTCGGTGACCGGATTTGACTGCTATTATATGCCCCATAATTCTACCATTTAAAAACATGTCCCCAATAACATCTAAAATTTTATGTCTGACAAACTCGTTCTCAAATCTGAGCGGGTTAACCGTTTTTGTTTCTTCTATTAAAACCGCATTATCAAGACTGCCTCCCAGTGCCAGCCCCTGAGCATGGAGCTTTTCTACCTCGGCTGCAAAACCAAAAGTTCTGGCCCTGGAAATTTCTTCTGCAAAATCTATTTTTTCAGCATCGAATTCGAAATAACTGCTTCCGATTACAGGATGCTGATAATCGAGAGTATAAGATATTTTAAAACCATCATAAGGCAGGATAGTAATATATGAATCATCCTGACGGGCATAAACTGGAGACTCAACTTTAAAAATTTGCCGCTGCTCCTGCTGTTCCTGCAGCCCGACACTGATTATCTTTTGATAATAAGGATAGGCACTTCCATCTATGACTGGAATCTCTGGACCAGAAACTTCAATTTCTAAATTATCAATTCCACTTCCCCAGATTGCAGCCATCAAATGTTCTATAGTACTGACTTTAGCCTCTTTAACTTCTCTACTGCCGATGGTTGTATTTCTAACCAGATTAACTACTGACTCTGGAACTGCCTTCAGCTTCAGCTGCTGTTTCAAATCAGAGCGAAAGAAAACTATTCCGGTTCCTGCAGCTGCCGGTTTTAGTCTAATTTCTGCATCCTTACCTGAATGGAGGGCAATTCCTTCGATTATAATCTCTTCATTTAATGTCTTCTGCTTGCCTTTTTCTATATACAAAGCTGTCATCCTTTCATTAAAAGCCTTTCAATAGTTTATTATATATTTATTGACTTTATAATTCAAGGATTATTTATTTTCCAGCTCCGCCAGTCTTTTTTCTAATTTTTTTATTTTATCAATATATTTCGGCAGGCGCCTTAAATAGGCCTGTTCCTTAAGAGCTTCCCGGTGAATCTGAGCCGGCGCTCCGGAAATAAAATCCCCCTCATTTGTCGGTGAAGTAACCATTGCTCTGGCGGCGGCAGTAGTATTGTCTGCCAGCTTGATGTGGCCGACTACACCAGCCTGCCCCCCCAGAGTTACCCGGCGGCCGAGTTTGGTGCTTCCCGCTACTGCAGAATGCGCTACCAGCAGTGACTCTTCTCCGATTTCAACATTATGCCCAATCTGAATCAGGTTATCAAGTTTGCTTCCCTGCCTGATAACTGTTGGTCCGCTGGCTCCTCTGTCAATTGTGACATTGGCTCCAATCTCGACCTCAGATTCGATAATCACATTACCCTGCTGAGGAATTTTGTGGTGACCGTCTTCGTCTGTTGCAAAGCCAAAACCATCAGAACCGATTACAGCACCGGATTGGATTATAACCTCATCCTGAATTATCGTTTCTCTTTCGATAATAACTCCGGGATGTAATAAACAATTAGCCCCAATCTTTACATCCGGTCCTATAATCACTCCTGGTGCCAGGACTGTGTTTTTACCAATCTCTACATTTTCAGCAATTACAACTCCGGGATGAATAGAAATGTTTTCTGCCAGTTTAACTGTCTCAGCAAGCACAGATTTCTCAGAAATTTTCCCACTCTCATAAGGTCGCGGTGTTAAAAGATCAGCTATTTGAGCATAAACTCTCCTTGGATTATCAGTCAGCAGAAAAGTTTTTTTCGCTTTTAAGTTTGAGTCCAGCTCTTTACATATCTGCTGGCTGCTGACAATTACTGCTGCCTTAGATTTTAAAGCCAGTTGTAAATATTCTTTTTGATCAGCAAAGGTGACCGAGCTGCCTCCACTTTCTTCTATACCACGCGCATTAGTTATTTTTAAATCTTTATCCCCTTTGATTTCTGAATCTGTAATTTCTGCTAGTTCTTCGACTTTATAACTTTTTGCTGCTGTCAATTTAATCTTATCCCCCTTAGAACAAAACTAATTATTTATATTTGTTATCTATTTTATCAGCAATTTCCTGGCTGATGTTTTTTCCTCCCTGATAAACTGCCTGGTCAATTATAATACTGCTGTAACTATTTTCTGCAGCAATAATTTCTGCTTCCCTGCGCAAAATTTTCATTATTTCCTTTTCTGCTGCCCGAAGAGAGCTCTCCCTTTTTTCTGATTTATCTCTGACTGCTTGCTTAATCTGACTTAAGTGTTTGCTGGCAGCAACTACCTGATCTAAATTAACAACTGCTGTTTGCTCTTCTTTATCTAAAAATAGTGGCATGATTAAAGTTAGCACAATGATAAATACTGCAGTTGCCTTACGATAATAATGCATTTAAAATAAACCTCCTGGTTTAATAATACAATTTTTTACTATTAGCAATTATATCTTCTAATTCAGCATCTTTTTCTGCTTTTGCTAAAGCTAAATCTTTTTTTATTTCTTCTCTGGCTGCCGCCAGTTCAGCTGAGATTTTTTCCCGCAGCTCAGAAAGTATCTGCTGATGCTTATCTCTAATCTTCTCGCGATAAGCAGCATACTGCTGATTAAATTCCATGATCAAAGCACTGGTTTTACTGGAAATGGCCTCATTTAATCTAGAATTTTTTGCGGCCATTAAAGCCTGCTGTTCTGATCGTACTTTTTTCAGCATATTCCTAAATTTTTCTTTTTCACTTTCTGTGTGAGCTGTAAATTCAATCTGAAGCTGTAAATTAATTATCCTTAAATAATTGTCAAGTATTTCTTTCTGATTAAAATCAGAATATTTGTTCCTTATTTCCTGCCTCAGCTGCTGCAATTTTCGCGAAAGTTCAGCCTCCAGTTCCTGCCTTTTTTGCTGCAGTAGCTTCTCCTCTCGCTGATCTAAAGTCCTTCGTTTAGCTTCTAATGCCTGCATCTTTTCTTCCCGCAAACCATTCAGTTTTTCTAGATAACCTGCAGTAATAACTGCCAGCATCCTTTGTTTGCTCTGCTCCATCAGTTCAAAACTTCTATCTCTTAAAGTTTTTTCAAAGGCCATTTTTTCCTGCTGCAGAGATTTTTCTACTGCCAGAGATTCGAAATTAAAAGTCGGCTTTTCCTCTGAAAAAATTGACTCTTTCTGCTGCAGTCTGTAAACCGGGTAATTTTCTCGCTGCTGAGGAGTGAAAACATAAATAAGAAGAAAGGCAAAAATTAGAGCCAATAAAATTGAAGTTAAAAATTTTATCGAGATAAAATGATAATCATATTTATCCATTTTGCCTTTCTCCTTTCTATTTAAGTATTAATTAATATTTAGTTGATAAAATGATAGTTTACCATTCTTTATTAATTTTTTTAAGAACATCATCAGTCAGGTTATAACCACCGGCTAGAATCTGTTCTGATTCCAGAACAAATTTTACTTTTTTTTCGGCTGCAGTTTTTTTGATTAGTTCCTCAACTTCTGCGGTAACAGAGGCCAGCAGTTCAGACTCTAAATTCTGCAGTTGCTTTTGATATTTTACCAGCAATTCTTTCTGCTCAGCCCCGGAAAGATCTTCAGCCTTATTTTCCAGCTGCTGCTGATATTCGGCAGCTTTTTGGTTTAAAGTTTTTTCGGCCGCTGTTCGAGCAGGGTGTTCTTCAAAAACTCGCTGCAGATTTACATAAGCAACTCTGTCAACTGATTTATCTTCTGTAATTATTCCAAGCAGAAGTACTGCAGCCAGAATGGCCGCCAGTAAAAGTACAACTGCCAGTTGAAACTTACGCTCACTCAAAATCATTTCCTAATTCCTCCAGGTAAATCAATTATCTTTTATCCAGCTTGATTGTCATTCTGTAATTCCATTAGTTATTTCTGCTTCGACTTATATTAAAATGTATTTCCAATACTGAAGTAAAGCTGACCATCCTGTTCCTCATCCCAGCCGTAGTCCAAGCGCAACTGGCCTACAGGGGTGTTCATTCTAACTCCAAGCCCATAACCGTAATTAAGATCACTTAGAGAAATACTATCCCTTTCTTCCCAGACATTACCGGCATCTGTAAAGATTACCCCGGTAAAGCTCTCATTAAAGGGTATTCTGTATTCTAAGTTTAATAATAATAGGTTATTATTTGGCTGACCTTCAATATCAAAGTCGCTGCGCTCATAACCGCGCAGGCTGTCCGAACCTCCGAGATCATATTCTTCAGAGTCTAATGGAGTTCTGGGTTCACTCAAACCAAGTTTCATCCTTACCGCCCAGGCATGGTCACTAAATCCCTGATAATAATGACGGGTATCCAGATTGAATTTAGTAAAGTCCATTTCTCCACCAATAAAACCACCTGCTTGTTCGATTTCAAAGTTATTTATTGAGCCAGAGGTGGGATGGAATCTGTTATTAGAAGTATCTCTGCTGAAACCAAGAGTTACTGAGCGAAGGCTATTATCATACTCAATTACATTACTATCACTCCGAATTGCTTTTGTATCCTGAGCTCTATATCTCAGTGATGTCCTCCACTGATTTGGCAGTGAATAGCCAAAGCTTACACTACCACCTTTACTTTCTTTCGTGTATTCCCCTATATTATCGGTTCTTTTACTTTCGCGATCATAAATACTGAAACCAAATGAAAAATCACTCTGTAATAGATAAGGCTCATAAAAGTTTAAAGAATATGTTGTTGTATCACCAAACTGCCATTTGGCACTGATATTCTGACCGTTGCCAAAAAGATTCTTCTCACTTACATCAACAAAGCCCAGCCAGCCATCTGTAGAGCTATAACCACCACCAAAATTAAGTCTCCCTGTTTTGGCTTCATCTAAATTTATTACCAGTTTAGCAAGGTTTTTCTCACTGTCTACTCGCTGTAGTTCAGGGTTAATGTTTTCAAAAAATTCGAGTCTGTGCAAATTTTGATAACCCCGCTGAATTTTTTTAATGTTTATGATATCCCCTGCTTCGATTGGCATTTCTCTTAAGATAACATCATCGTTAGTTTTTGTATTACCACTGATCTCGACTGAATCGAGATATCCGGGGCTGATTTCAACTGTCAGCACACCTTCCTCAGAAATATTCACATTTTTATAACGGGCCAGAATATAGCCGTCATCCTGCATTTTTTCCTGAAAAGACTTTAAATTCTCATTCATCTTTTTTACATTTAAAACTGTCTCCACTTTGAGGTCAAGTGCTTCTTTGATTTCTGCCTCAGTGTATAAACCTTCGTTGCCTGAAATCTTAATTTCCTTCAAGACAGGATTTTCTACAACTTCAAAAATTACATTCAGACCACCTTCAAAATTTTCAAAAACAATATTCACATCAGAAAAATAACCAAGATCAAAAATCGACTGCATATCTGACCGCAGGGCTTCCTGGTCAGTCTGATCTCCAACCTCAGTTTTGACTGCATTTAAAATTTCAAAATCACTAACATACTCATTTCCTTCAACTGTGATTTTAGTAATCTCATCAATTGGAATGTTTTGAGCTACAGTTGAACCGGCAAAAGTAATCGTTAGGGTCAAAATCAAAAATGCTGTTAATAAAACTTTTCTCATTTCTCTGCCTCCTAAAATTCAATTTCTGTTTCTATACTGATCTGATATTCGTCATCTCCAAAATAAGTGCCTTTTAAAACTGTGGGTTCTGTCAATTTATATTGGAAAGATATTTCTCCTCGGCGTCCTTCTTCATCAAAAAAGGATGCATACTCTAAGTAAAGTTTATCTGTAATATTTTTCCCTAAGTAAATTGCAAATTCTCTCTCCAGACCATACTGAAAAGCATCAATCTCTGCTCTGTCTAGGGAGAAAATCGTGGCAACATCTGACTCCAGATCAGAAATTACTCCCCGCTGCAGAAATGAATTGACTATCCGCATTAACTCCTGCCAGATAATATTTTGAATCCCTATATCCTCTCCCCCAATTATAGCAGAACCAAGAGCTCCCCGGGTAGAAAGCAGATTTAAAATCTCATCTTCTGTCAGATCAGAATTTGAGCTCAGGGTAATCCGCATATTATCTGCAGAACCTGTTAAGTTGATATTAATTTCATTTCCACCAGCATAGGTAACCGCGTTAACACTAAGGGTTGGAATGTCTCCTTCATCAACCGGAGTAAAGACTGCTTCTGCGTTTTCCAGCCTAAAACGGGAATTATAATAAGTAAAGGTACCCTCTTCACTACGCAGGCGGCCTTCCATTGCCAGCGGATCCTCCAGCTGATTATTAAATTGGAGATTAAGACTACCGTTTTCCACCAAAATTTCCATATTCTCATTTTCAACAGTTACATTTTCTCCCGGTCTGATGTTCAGATTTAATTCCGGGACAAAGGCATCGGGATTGACCTCATTTTCTGGCCACTCAAAAGGAATCCCAATCACAAAATCATAGACCAGCAGATCTCCCTCGAGTAAAGGATTAACTAATGGACCAGTAAAATTAAGATCTGCGTCAAAGTCTCCCGCCAGAGAGCCCTGTTCAAAATAAAGCTTCTGACCACTCAGTGATAAATCCCAGGCATTTTCGGGATCAGATAAATTTAAAGCTCCCTCAATCCTAAAGTCACCTTCAGCAAAACGGCCGCTTAGATTATCAATAACCGCACTTCTGTCCTGAAGATCAATCTTTAGATCCAGGTCTTCAATTGGGTCTGTAAGACCAAGCTCCAGAGTGTCAGCTTCAAGGTCAAGATTACCACTTAAAGTAGGAGATTCAAGACTACCCTCGGCTCTAAAAGAACCATTAATTCTACCGGAAGCAGAATAATCTTCGCCCAGAAAAGAAACCAGGAATCCAAGGGGCAGAGACTCCAGATTTGAACTTAAATTTAATTCCTGATCAATCATAGAATAACTGCCATCAAGGTTGAGAGAACCACCCTGGCGATAATTAATGATCTCTGAAATTGAAAACCTCCGGTTGCTCTCAAGTATAACTTCTCCTTCAACCTGGTCCAGAAGATTGTTATTTACACTCAACTCTCTCAACTTATGGTCAAATCTGACTACAGGAGAACTGAGACTTCCCTCCACAGTACCACTAAAATCAACTAAACTTTTTAAATTCAAATTAAAATCATACTGTCTGGAACTAAAATCAATTCTAATTCCTGAGCCCTCAAAATTGAGAGACAGAGAGTCATTAATTGTCCCAGCTAAGTTTAGGCTTCCCTGACCTGATTTAGAACTGGCACTGATGTCCATCCGAGCCTGATAATCCCTTCCCTGAGAATTTAGATCTACATTTCCAGTAAAAATAAACTCAGATGTCAGAGGATAAAAGTCAATAAATTTACGAGTTAACTCTCTGGTTGGGACCTCGATCAGTTTAAGATTTAGCGTGCTTTTTAGCTTGCTATTTATATCAAATATTTGACCACTCAAATTATAGCTGCCAGAATCAACAGCAAAATTAAAACGGTCAATTAAAATTTTGTTTTCATTAACTATAAAACTGAGAAAATTATCGCCTATCTCCAGATCAAGCTCTGCATAACTTAAGTTTTTAGACTGAAGCTGGAAATCAAAAACCGGCTTCTCAAGTGCACCACGCAGATGTCCTTCTAAAGAAAGGCTACCGTCAATATCACTGGCATATTGATAATTATTTAAATAGTCTGCAGGCTCAAAACCACTGAGGCTTAAATCAATATCAAAACCTTCTTCAAAGTTAAAGCTGCCCACCGCCTTGAGACTTAAATTCTGCTGCTCAGCAGTTAAATTTTCAACTATAAAATCACCATTAGTTCTGCTGATTTCAGCTTCCAGTTTAGAAAACTCGATCTCCTGTCCATCTAATTGCAGAATACTGTTGCCAGCTGCAAATTTTAAGTCAAGATCATAATCAGCCAGGCTGCCTTTAATTCCTGCCTGCAGCTGAACTTCGCCGTTTAAAGGAATTTCTTGCGAACTGAAATCCTCTAGATCCTGAAAATATAGATCCTGACTGTTAAGCTTGAGATCAAGTTCCGCCTGTTCCAGACTGGAAATTTTTCTGATCTCACCTGAAGCAGAAATTCCTGCCTGAGCAATCCCTGCCTGGAAATTATTGATTTTTAAATTATCATTTTCATAATCTGCCGATAAGTTTAAATCCCTAAGCTGATAACTGTCGTAATTTAGCTCTGACATTTTGAGATGAATACTGGCTGATGGACTGCTAAAAGAATTAGAAATTGACCCCTCCACATAATCTATATCAGAATCAAGTTCCTTTAAAAGTTCTAAATGATCAGCTGTAAACTCGTTAAGTAGATCAGCTTCCAGATTTCGGGCTGCATATCGGAGCTGTATTGATTGTGTGTCGAAATCCAGCTCTCCCATTAAATCCAGTTGACCATAATCTGAATTGAGTTTTAACGCATTAAGAAAAAGCTTGTTATCTGTATACCAGAAAGAACTGTCCACTTCAAAATCTGAGTTTGAAGCGGCTGTTTTAAAAGCTAAATTAAAATCTCCATTTACGGAAATAGCGTCGATCCCATTATATATGCCAGCGGCATCAATTTTAAAATTTAAATTTCTATCTTTTATTCTGTCTATCTGACTGAGGTAATTATTATTTTCAAAGTACTCTATTTGGCTGAGCTGGGAAAGTATTTTTTCGGAAATAATAAAATCTTCTGCTTCAGCGCTCAAAAGATAGTTTTTTTCGGTCAAATTATAGCTTCCTTTTAAATTAAGCTGATTATCTTCACCCATTATAAATTCGGCTCTGTTGACAAAAATCTCATTTTGAGCCAGCATTAGAGATATTTCTGCTCTTTCCAGGTTCGAATAATCACTTTTCAACTCCGAAGCTGAGACTTCTGCTCTTGCTGTTTGAATCCGATTTGACTCTGCAGCCAGCTGAAGAGCAAAGTCAAAACTGCCTTTATATAAATAAGGTCTTAAAAATTTATAATCAAAATTAAAATTTTGGGCCCTTAGTTTCAGATCATAATCCTGAGTCTGCTTCCAGTTAAAACTTAAATCAACCGGATTTTGGTCCAAAAAAACTCTACTTTCAGCAATCGAAAGTTTCATTTCAGGACCTGCAAGCTGAATATTTAAGATAGGAGCAGTTAGTTTTATATCCTCCTTCTGAGCTGGTTGAGAGCTGTAGCTGCTCATTAGTGCTAAGTTTTCAATATCAAGCTGAGCTTTATAATCCTGAAGCCTGTGATTCTTAAAACTGATTTCTCCTCTGGCTGAACTGAGGCCTCTGAGAGTTTCTAAATCAAGCTCAAATCCCTGATAATTAAATTCGGATACAGCTATATTAGCTGCTAATTCTGCCATTCTAAAATCTCTGGCATAAAAATAAAGTTCGGCCCTGGAATTTTTTCTGTCAAACTGCAGCTCTAATTTATTTATATTAAAGTTAATTAGGTTCCGACCGCCAGCAAGCTGCAACTGATTAAGCTTCAGAGCTGTAGTAATATTTAGAGTATAAATACTGCCTGCTTCTGCTGTCAGACCGAGCTGTAGGTCAGTTAATTTTAGATCAACAGCTTCCGAACTTAAATTTAAACTGGAATTTCTAATGTTGACTTTTAGGTCTGACAGATAATCCGGCAGATTAAGCTCAGTTAGAAAATCAGGATCATTCAGCACAGTTCTTAGATTTTCAGTACTGTCTGGATTTTGAGTGCCATCTGAATTATCAGTTAAATTAAGAAACTGATTAAGCTGATTTTGGACTTCAATTTTTGCTCCTAAAAGTTCTATAAACTCAATCTCAATTATTTCGTCATCTCTAAAGTTAAGACTGTAATCAAGATTCAAAGCTTCAGCTTTGAAATAACTCCCCTCACCGTTAGTAAATTCAAACTGATTGAGTCGAATTCGATTCAGAGGCCATAAAGAGACAGAGCTGAAAGAAATCTCTCCCTCAAATCTTTCTTCCAGAAAAGCAATAATATCGTCTTTAAAATACCGGGGCAGACCACTCAGCAGGCTTAAAAAATAGGCTGTAATAAGCAGTAAAATTAAAAGCCCCAAAAGATATTTAATTTGCTTATCCATTTAAAAACCTCCATAGAAAGCTCTCAGAAAAAAGATTTAATACTGCTTTTTTATATTATTTATCGGACCTGCGGTATTGTCTCCTTCCACAGAACTTACTTCTGCCTCCCCTGCGCTGTCTCTACTGGCCGGGTCCATAATTTCTAGATCAAGATTCAGACTCCCCTCCAGCACATAGTCAGTGGAATAGCGTTCTTTAATTTCTTCATCAACATTTTCCAATTCATCAGCTTTCTGCTGCCCTTTCTCAGCTGTCTGGGCTTCCGAATCTCCTTCGGTAGATTCTCCCTCATTGTCATGTCTGGGAGCTGTTTCGCTGCTCTCCTGATAGATCGGAGCAGCATAAGAAGGGTATAACTGTAAAATTAGATCATTATTATCCGGAGAATCCAGATATGAGTTAAGCATTGACTCGAAACTTTTGTGCCCTGAAATTTCGGCTTCATTTAAGCCTCCACTGCTCTGAATCTGAGTCGAGCTTTCTTCCGGCCGCATAGTCTCACCTGTATAGCCGCCATCAATAAAAAGGGTTGCAATACCCGGTTCTACATCTTTGGGCACCTTAAGTGTAAGTTTCTTTGTTTCGGTTCCATTCCGGTAGCGGTGTAAAGTCACCTCTACCTCAAGTTCATCTCCCGGGTAAATCTTATCATTTAAAACTTTCGCTTCCTGAATCAGCGCCACACTGTCACTTTTATTGAAATCTAAATCCAGTCTAATATCAATTAAATTAACCTCTTTAAAAGGATTGGTCAAAATCAAATCTAAAAGCTGAGAAAAATCATAAAGAGCCATGCTGCCAATGTCATTCTGACTGTAGTACATATTACTTGATTCTATCTGAAGCTGTGGCAGTCCCCTTCCCATGATTTTTACTCTAGATTCTGCTGATCCAGGTCCAATCCTGTCCAGGGCAGAGTCGACCGCCTGTAAGGCTGCACTATTGGCCAGCGAAGAGAAAAAATATTCGTCATTAATAATCTGAAGATTGACTTCTTCCAGTAATCTGCCATTTTCTGAAATAGAAATATACAGGGGAGTTATCCTGGGATAGGTATCTATTCTACCTGCGATTCCAGCCCCTCTATCCTGAGTTACAGAGCCCAGAAGTCTGCTGAATGGTGAACCAAGTTTAAATGGCTGTTCTGAACTAGGTATTACTGCATTGATATTGGCTCTACTTAAAAGATAATTAACCTCTCCCTTATTTGTAAACGGGTGTCCAAAAGCTAAAAACTGTCCCTGATCAACATAGGTCAGAGTCCCTATCGAAGCGACACTGATATCACCTCTTACCAGCTGAACCGCAATTGCTTCTCCTGGTTCAGGCGGCCTGCTGATCTTGTCCTCTTCTTCAATTCCGGAACCTGGAATCACATCCAGATTTAATTGAGCCAGATTTTCTTCCAGCCTTTTCAGAGCTCTGCCGCTAATACCGCTGACCATGATCGGGCTTTTAGTTCTAATAATGTTTTCTCCCGGATTAAATTCTTCCAGTTCAAAATCGATATCACTAATATTACCACTGCTTTTTTCAACTTCATTATCCTCCAGAAGTTTTAACATCCTCCCAATAGGAGTAACTAGACCATACCGGTGATCACTGTTATTCCAGCCATAACCGATTGCTCCAATCAACTGATCATTGAGATAGATGGGGCTGCCGCTCATCCCGGCAGCAATACCACCATATTCCTCTACCTTATCTCCTGTCAGCTTAATTAATATTAAATCCTCATCTAAACTTCGGTTGTCCAGCACGTCAACTATTTTTACTTCAAATTTTTCTATCCTGGTACCAGAAAAAACAGTCTTCCCATAGCCTGTCATTCCTGCTTCTACTTCATCTAATGGCATAATCTTTTCGGCGGCAAAAACCGGAGTATTTATTAAAATAAGAACTATAAAAATATAAAATAAAATTTTAGCTGTCTTCCTTTTCAATTAAATCACTCTCCAGTTACTTTTACGATAACATGCCCTGCTCACCTGTGCTTAAAACATTTGATATCCTGTCCAGTTCACTTAGAGCCTGTCCGGTTCCTTCTGCCACACAAACCAGTGGATCATCAGTTACAAAAGCACCAACCTCTGTCTGCCTGCTGATAAACTTATCCAGGCCTTCAAGCAGTGAACCACCACCTGTTAGGATAATTCCTTTTTCAACTATATCAGCTGATAATTCTGGGGGTGTTTTTTCCAGAACTCTCCTGGCGGCCTGAGCAATATTATCCAGCAGTTCTTTAAATGCTTTGTTAGTCTCTTCTGCTGACAATTCTATGTGGCGGGGCAGACCTGACATCAAATCTCTTCCTTTAACTTCAAATTTAGCAGAAAAATTAGGATCTGCACTACCAATGTTAATTTTAATCTCTTCGGCAGTAGATTCTCCAATAACTAAGTTATAATTTTCTCGAACATAGCGTACCAGAGCTTCATCAAATTTGTCACCACCGACTCTAATTGACTCACCAACTACTATTCCTCCAAGTGAAAGAACTGCTATTTCTGTTGTTCCACCACCTATATCAATAACCATATTACCTTCTGCTTTCTCGATTCTGAGACCGGCCCCAATTGCAGCTGCTACCGGCTCTTCAATCAAAAAGGCCTTGCGCGCACCCACCTGTACTGCGGCCTCAAGAACCGCCCGACTTTCTACTCCTGTCACACCTACAGGGATACAGACCATAATTAGTGGTTTAATAAACCTGCTCTTAACCCCAACTTTTTTCAAAAAGCTTTTGAGCATCATCTCCGCTACCTCAAAATTTGCTATCACACCATCTTTTAGTGGTCTGACAACATCAATATTAGCTGGAGTCCTTCCGAGCATTCTCCTTGCTTCTTCTCCAACTGCAATCACTTTATTTGATTTGGAGTCAATAGCCACAAAAGAAGGTTCCTGCAGAACAATCCCTTTGTCACTTTCGTAAATAATAACAGTAGCCGTTCCTAAGTCAATTGCAATTTTCTTGCTGAATTTATTCAAAAGATTCAATAGCATACTCCTTCCTTATAATAACACTGTCTGTATTAAATAAGCATTTACAAAACAGTACTTTAAAATACATTCGCTCTACAATATAATTTCTCTAAAAATACAATGATTCCTGCTGTTTTAACTGATCATTTATCCCTCCACTTCTCCTGATCTAACTACCGCTTCTTTGATGAATAAAGGACCGAAAATCTCAGTCAAAGCTGCTGTCAGAATCATCATGTTAAAGATCATAAATATGAAACCGCTACTGCAAATTATGCAGCTCAAATGCTGATTCTAAACTGTTTTACATTCTTACACCTCATTATAGACTATCAATCTTAAAATAAAATTAAAAAGCAATAATACTTTTAGTGATGATTAGTCTCCATTTGTGATTCACCTGCGTTTACCACAGCATATTTAGTTAATAAAGGACCAAAGACTTCAGTCATTGCTGCTGTAAGCAGTAGAGTATTAAAGATTAAAAGCCCTACTTCTGGATCCTGGACATACTGCTGCTGGACTGAATAGGCCAGGGCAATTGCAACACCACTTTGTGGTAAAAGTCCTAAACCAATATATTTTTTTACAGCTTCCGGAGCCCCGGAGATTCTAGCAGCCAGGGTAGCCCCCCCCACCTTACCGATGATACGCGCAGTTAAATAAATAAATGCTATCAGCAGAAAACTAAGGGAACCCATCTCTGAAAATCTAATCTCTGTACCTGCAATTATAAAAAACATTGCATATAATGGAATTGTCAATGTATCTATTTCTTCTGAAATCTGCAGATTCTTTTTGGCAAAGTTACGCACAGCAAAACCAACAGACATATTTGCTATCAGAGCTGAAAATCCAAAGAAAATAGAAACAGAAGAACTCAAAGTAATTGTAGTGACTATGGTCAGTATTTTGCGGGTTTTTTCGTTAAATTTGGTTAGTAAATATTGGGCAGCATAACCAAATAACAGGCCCAAAATTATAGCACCAAAAATTTCTATCAAAGGCAGAACCAGGACTTCTGAAAAGTTAATTGCCCCTTCCCCCTTATACTGTGAATAAGCTATCGGACTAATTAAAGAAAAAATAATTAAGGCGAAGGCATCATCAAGCCCTACAACCGCCATGATTGTTGAGGTCAGCGGTCCTTCAGCATTATATTCTTTTAGAACCATGACTGTAGCCGCCGGTGCTGTTGCAGAAGCTATTGCACCAAATAAAAGAGCCATATAAAGCGGTCGACCTATCATATATACTGCTGCAGTAACCACTAAAAAAGCTGCCGCAGATTCCATAAGTGCAATTGAAAAGATGCTTTTGCCCAGTCTTTTTATTGTTTTTATTGACAGCTCACTACCAATTGTAAAGGCAATAAAAGCCAGGGCGATATTTGTAACATAATCTAAATTAGCCAGAACAAAAGTATACATATTCGACATTTCCTGATCTATCTTAGGAAAAATAGAGATAATATCCGGACTCAGTAAAATCCCCAAAAATACGTAACCAACTACAATTGGTATTCTATATTTTTTTGCCAGTAATACTACTAAAAATGCAAATAAAAAGAAAAAAGAAATCAAATACAACTCTTTATCGGCAATATTATTTAAAACCAGCCAATTTTCAACCTCATGTGCAGAAAAATTAATTAATTCATTCATTAATCACACCCCATTTTATACTATTTTCTTATAAAATTATAAAAATTATTAAATAGTTTATTAAGTCAAATATAATAATGACTCAACTATTCTCCATCTCCCTCAGCCTCATCCAGTAAATAATGCAGCAGATTGGACCTTTCAATAAAGCCCCTGAGATAACCCTTGTCATTAATTACAAAAAGCAGTGACTCCTTATTATTTAGCATAATATCCGCGATCTTTTTCATATCACTGTTTTCTTTGACAGCATCACGATTGCGGGCCATATATTTTTCCACTCTTTCGTCTTTAACATATTTTAGATTCTCCACCGCTTCGTTAACTTCATAAAAAAGGCGGCTGCTGTCTAAAAAGCCGAAGCTCTCAGGAATTATGTTCTTTAAAATATTGTTGCTGTAGATGGTCCCCACAAAAAGATTCTGATGATCCACCACCGGCAGTACAGACTGTTCTGATCTGTACATTAAAATTATCGCCTTGCGGATACTGTCATCAGGAGTCACTGAATTCATAGTCCGCACCATATAATCTTTTACATTACTCATTTTTTTACACCTCCAGCTTATTGATTTCGAGTCTATCCAGACAGCTGTTATAGTTTTTGCGATCATCTAAATAAATTTCTTTATTTTCTGCGATCCACAAAGCAGCTGCTCCTCCACGCCGATTCGCCTCTAAAAAGTCAAATTTATCCGTTTTGAAGGCATAATCTAAATAAGCAGAATTATAGGCGTCACTTGCCCCCAGCCAGTTAATTATACAGTAACCTTTTGGTGAAAGCTGATAAACTGAGCCATCCTTATCAAAAAGAAGGCGGTCACAGTGGAAAGGTATCATAACTCTTTTGGCACCCATTTCCTGCATTTTTTTACCTACTCTTAGATAATCTTCTTTATCATTCATTTCCATGTCCAGAATAGTTTTGTGGTGCTTAAAATATGGAGTAACAATATCTGGTTCTGATTTTAGAGCCAGTTTTAGAGCTTCCCCGCTGGCCTGCAAAAATACATGTTTACCTTTCTTTTTAGCAATTTTTATCAACCGCTGATAAATATCAAAATCTACACCCTCGGGTACTGAGCCGGACATTAAAATACAGCCGCTTTCAGAAATTGACCGCTTAAAGCGAATAATTAGTTCTTCTACTTCTTCCTTTTTCACTTTAAATGTATAGTCGTTGTACTGAGTATAGGTAGCCGGTTCCCGACCAATTATTTTAACATTATTTCTAATTTCACTCTCAGTATAAATATAATTACTGATAATGTCGTGTTTTTGAACCATTTTTTCAAAAAACAATCCCTGCTTACCGCCAACAAAGCCAATATTCTGCACATCACCATAACCCAAATTTTTAAAGTTAATAGCGCTGATCAGGCCCTTACCACCTGGATAAACTTTTAAATCTTCATGACTATAAATGAACTGATTTTTCATAACCTCATTTTTGTCAACAAAATATTCGCGGTCAATCGCCGGATTTAATGTAACTGTTGTAATCATTTTTTTCACCACCCTATTTTTTTGAAAAGCATAATTAATTTTTAAAACAGAAAGCCGCTGAAATATCAGCGGCAGGTTATATTTACTCAGATACTTTATTTATTGAAGCCCCAACTCCCCGGAGCCTCTCTTCTATATTTTCATATCCTCGTTCTACATGGTAGATATCTTTGACTTCTGTTTTACCTTCAGCAGCCAGTCCGGCCAGAATAAGCGCAGCTCCTGCCCGCAGATCTGTAGCCCTTACTTCGGCACCTGTCAGTCGGCCTGGTTTGATGAGAGCACTGTGTCCATCAATCTTAATTTCCGCTCCCATTCTCTTAAGCTCATCTACATGCATAAAACGATTTTCCCAGACTGTCTCAATAATTAAGCTTGTCTCGTCAGCCTGAGTCAGTAAAGCCATCATCTGAGACTGCATATCTGTAGGAAAACCAGGATAAGGCAGTGTCTTAACATCAACAGCCTTTAATTTATTGCCAGCTTTGACTCTGACTCCTGCTATATCTTCTTCTACAGAAATACCCATCTCATGCATCTTAGCAATTAGTGGTTTTACATGCTCTGTCAGCACATTGCGGACAAAAACATCCCCACCGGTAATAGCAGATGCTATCATATATGTACCGGCCTCAATCCTATCCGGGATGATGCGGTGTTCAACCCCGTGCATCTCATCCACACCCTCAATCTTAATAATATCTGTACCAACACCTTTAATATTAGCTCCCATAACTGTTAAAAAGTTGGCTAGATCTACAATTTCGGGTTCTCGAGCAGCATTTTCGATCACTGTTTTTCCTTCAGCCCGGCTGGCAGCAATCATAATGTTGATTGTTGCTCCTACACTTGGATAATCCAGATAAATTTCAGCACCTTTAAGCTGATCACCCTTAACATCTACCACCCCATGGTCCAAATTAACCTCTGCTCCCAGAGCCCTAAAGCCCTTAAGATGGAGGTCGATCGGACGATTGCCTATGTTGCAGCCTCCAGGCAGAGTAGTTCTTGCATGACCGGACCTGGCGAGCATTACACCAAGAATATAATAAGAAGCACGCAATTTTCGGGCCAGATCATGATCAGCCTCTGTCTTGGAAACTGTGCTTGAATCAATTTCAATTCGGTTTTGATCTCTTTTAACTTTTGCACCCATATCTTCAATAATACTGCATAAATTTGTTACATCTCTAAGTTTCGGAATATCTTCTAAAACAACCTGAGAATCAGCAAGTAATGATGCAGCTATAATCGGTAAAGCCGCATTTTTTGCTCCCCCAACTTTAATCTCTCCGTTAAGTGGATTTAAACCTTCAATAATATACTTGTCCACCTCTAAAAGCCCCTTTCTAAATAAATCACGCCTTTAAAGGCCGCGTTAAAAATCATCATTTATAATTATAATGACGGTTATTTTTTCTGGCAGCCTGTACAGCCTGTACCTGTTAATTTATCAAATATGCCGGCCTTTTTATAATTAACTTCTTCCTCCGGCGCTTTTTCCATTAATTCCTTCCAACAATCACTGCAGAGCAAAGAACCTGCATTCTTTATAATGTTATCAGATAAACCCTTTTTTTGCAACTTTTCTTCCCGGTCAGGAATCTTGCCAAACTGCTGTTTTACTGCATCTTTTCCAGCAACTGCCAGCGCTACATTTCCCCGGAATTCTGGAGAGTTTTTTCTGTTAAAACTGACTCCTGCCTCACGGGCCCATTCTATATAATCTGAGATAAGACTTTTATCAATATCGCCTCTAATAATCAGCTTATTTGCTTCCTTACTCTGCAGGGCCTCTTTGATTTCAGGATATAATGCCTTTTCCTTAATCTGACTCTCTGAGAGATAAGCAATTACTCGCTCCTCAAACTCACCTAAAAATCTATTTTTTTCTCCCTTTTTTAGCTCTGTTGGACCAAAAGCTCCTTCGCGGGCAGTCTTCTCTAATTTGCTTTCACCATTGTTATTCATAGAAATACCTCCTCTTAATATTTTATCACTTTACTCCACCGATGTACAGATATGTGCGTTTGTGTTTGTATTTGTTTGTTTATGTGCACGCACCGTGAACCTGTCGGTTTTTGTCGCAATTTCTACTTGACACCCGGCAGTAATAGTGATAAATTTAACTAAACATTGTTTAATATTATAAACAATGTTCATTTTGCTATTTTTGCAGTAAAATAAAATACTGAGAAAGGAGTAAATTATGAATGAAAATTTAAGGAATGCCAAGAATAAATTGATCAAAGACAGTATCATTAAAGCAGCAAAAGAAATTATCGAAAAAGATGGACTGGCTGCTCTTTCAATTCGGAAGCTGGCAAAAAAGGTGGGCTATTCTCCGGCTGCTATTTATCAGTATTACAACAGCAAATCCGAGATTGTCAAAGCTGTAATTGAGGAAGGTTATAAAGATATTATTAAATCTATTGTGGGTGGACGCTCAAATTTCAATTCTGTCGAAGAAGAAATTCGCTTTAAATTAAAAAACTATATTAACACTGCTCTGGAAAATAAATATTACTATCAAGCTGTAATGCTTAGCGAAGAGAAAAATATTCTGCAATTTACAGCGGTTTTGAATACAGATCTCCGCCCTAATCAGTCAGCACTGCAACTTCTGATAGATTTACTTAAAAAGGGTCAAAAACAGGGTGAATTTTCAAGTGGAAAAGCTGAAAATATAGCAAAAGTCATCTGGACAGCCACCTTTGGCCTTATCAGCAGAATGATTATCGAGAGAGTTGAGGAGCAGAAGAAGCAGAATGAATTAATAGAAAGTCATTTTCAGTTGGTTTTTAGTGGGATCAGAAAAAAATAAGGGAGGAAATATGAATATTTTTAAATTTGGATTCTGGCCGAGCCTGGCAACTGCAGCTTTACTTTTGATAATTTTAGGAACTACTGCAGTTTTAATTGGAAAGTGGGAGTTTAATAAACAGATTGATTCAGAGCTTGAAAGATTAAGCGCAAATAATGCAGCAGCAGATATTAATCATCAGAAAATTAAAGAAGAAGATCTGGAAGCTCTGCCGGAGCCGGTTAATAAATGGCTTAGAAATTCTGGTATCATTGGGAAGAATAAAATTTCAACGGTTAATTTAAAGCAGAGCGGAAAGATGAAATTAGAGCCCGGTCAGGAAGAATGGTTTAAACCAGAAGCAGAACAGCTAATCACTCTCAATGAACCCGGTTTTCTCTGGCAGGTTGACCTGAATATGATGCCATTTATTAAGACTAAAGGCCGGGATCTCTTTCAAAATGGCGAGGCTTCGATGCTGATTAAAATTGCCTACCTGCTGCCGGTTGTTGATCAGAAAGCAAATGCTAAAATTAATGAATCAGCCCTGCATCGATTTTTACTGGAACTTCCCTGGTACCCAACTGCCGCCTTAAATAATTATCTCAGCTGGGAGAAAATTGATGCCACTACTGCCAGGGTTACAATGAATTATCAGGGGATTCAGGCCTCTGCAGACTTTTATTTTGATCAAGAGGGAAATCTTTTAAGTACTGAGGCAATGAGATATAAAGAAAGTGATGAAAGTGCTGAGAGGTTGAAATGTACCGGTGAATTAAAAAATTATAAAGAGTTTAATGGAATTAAAATTCCGACGGAAATTGATGTCAGCTGGTATCTGGACGGCGAAAAATTTACCTGGTTTAAGGTTGAAGTTGAGGAGATATCATTTAAATACTGATAGATGAATTTATTATGAATAAATTATAGTTTAAAAAAAGGGCCCTAATTAGGACCCTTTTAATTTTATATTAAATTTTCTGCCCTAAACCACCCGACTTTTTTCGACAAAAAGCGGGTGGTTCACGGTGCGTGCACATAAACGAACATTTTCGCTTACAAACGATCATAGCCGTGATCATGGTGTCCGGCTGCTTTTAGGCGGGCCAGAGCACGATCATAGGCAGCTTCTGCCTTAGCAAAATCTATATTATCATGATCTGTTTCCAGCTTTTCTTCTGCTCGATCACGAGCAGATTTAGCACGATCAACGTCAATTTCTTCAGGCAGCTCAGCTGTTCTAACAACCAGATTAATCTTATCAGGCTGAACTTCCATAAAACCTTCGCTGATAGCTATTTGAATTTCCTCACCATCTTTAACAACCCTGACAACTCCGATCTGCATTGCAGTCACCAAAGGTGCATGGTCCGGCAAAATACCAATCAGACCGTCAATGGCAGGTCCTTCGATCAGGTCTACCTCTTCACTGTAAACCAATTTTTGTGGTGTTACTACTTCTAGCTGAATTTTTGGTGCAGCAGCCATTGGCTACTCACCTTCTTCCAGCTGTTTAGCTTTTTCTACTGCGTCTTCGATTGTACCTACCATATAGAAAGCTTCCTCAGGCAGATCATCATAACGCCCTTCTAAAATTCCTTTAAAGCCGCGAATTGTGTCATCCAGTTCCACATACTGACCTGGAGTTCCTGTAAACTGCTCAGCAACATTAAAGGGCTGAGATAAGAAACGCTCAATCCGGCGGGCTCTATTTACAACAATTTTATCCTCTTCAGATAATTCATCCATACCTAAAATAGCGATGATATCCTGTAAATCCTTGTATTCCTGCAGAACCTCCTGCACCTCACGGGCAACCTGATAATGCTCCTCGCCAATAATTCTTGGATCAAGAATATTAGAAGATGAGTCAAGCGGGTCAACAGCAGGATAAATTCCTTTCTCCACAATATCTCTGGAGAGTACTGTAGTCGCATCTAAGTGAGCAAATGTAGTTGCAGGAGCAGGGTCAGTCAGGTCATCTGCAGGTACATAAACAGCCTGAACAGATGTGATTGAACCTTTCTTTGTTGAAGTAATTCTCTCCTGTAAAGTACCAACATCATAAGCAAGTGTAGGCTGATAACCTACCGCAGATGGCATTCTACCTAAGAGAGCGGATACCTCAGAACCAGCCTGAATAAAGCGGAAGATATTATCAATAAATAATAATACATCCTGACCGGCTTCATCACGGAAATATTCGGCCATTGTCAGTCCTGTTAAAGCAACTCTCATTCTCGCTCCAGGTGGCTCGTTCATCTGACCAAAAACCATGGCAACTTTATCTAAAATATCAGCTTCCTGGAATTCCAGCCAGAGGTCATTACCCTCTCTGGTTCTCTCTCCTACACCAGAGAATACAGAATAACCACCGTGCTCTGTCGCAATATTGTTAATTAACTCCTGGATAAGTACTGTTTTACCTACACCAGCACCACCAAATAAACCAACCTTACCACCACGAGTATATGGTGCTAAAAGGTCAATAACTTTAATACCTGTTTCAAAAAGTTCTGTTGAAGATTCCTGCTCCTCAAATTTTGGAGCCGGACGGTGAATAGGCATTCTCTCATCTGTTCCTACTTCACCCCGATTATCAATTGTATCTCCTAAAACATTAAAAATTCTTCCGAGAACAGCTTCTCCAACAGGTGCACTGATTGGAGATCCCTGTCCAACAGCTTCCATGCCTCTAACTAAACCATCAGTTGAGGACATAGCAACCGAGCGAACTCTATCGTCTCCTAACTGCTGCATAACCTCACAGGTTAGGTCAATTCCTTTTTCTTCATTCTCTATTTTAACCGCGTCATTAATCTTGGGTAGTTTTCCATTCGGAAATTCAATGTCAACTACCGGACCAATAACCTGAACTACTCTACCAATGTTCTGGTCACTCACGCAAATTCCTCCTTTATAAAACTTTATTTAAGTGCCTCTGCTCCACCAACAATTTCAGTAATTTCTGTAGTGATTTCAGCCTGACGGGCTCTGTTGTACTTAAGCGTCAGTTTATCTATCATTTCGTTTGCATTCTCGGTAGCAGAATCCATTGCTGTCATCCGGGCACCGAACTCACTCGCCTTGGACTCCAAAAGAGCTGAATAAATAACATTAATTAAATACTGGGGTAAAATATTATCGAATACCTCAGCTGGAGAAGGTTCAAAAATGTAATCTACATAATTTTTGGCTGCTCCATCTTCTCCCGGAGTTTCAGCTTCCATTTTTTCTGCATCCTCGTCAGTTTTTTCGGCTTCCTCAGCAAATTTCTCTACCGGTAAAAGCTGCATTTTCTTTACTGACTGGCTGATTGCAGAATTAAAGTGAGTATAAATCATCGATACCTTGTTAACATCCTCTGCTTGAAAATGATGAATAATCTCATCAGCAAGATTGTTGGCAAAACCATAACCCGGGTAATCTTCAAGCTGAACATATTCAGCCATAATATCTGTACCACGGCGGCGGAAATAGTCTCTTGCCTTACGGCCGAGAACCATTAGTGAAACTTCTTCTTCCGCTTCGACAATTTCTTCAGCCAGATCAATTACCTTATGGTTATAGGATCCACAGAGACCTCTATCACCTGTAATAACAATAACTAAATGCCGGCCACCTTCTCTCTCTGCTAAAAGTGGGTGGGCTGTTTCTTTAGTCCGAGTAAAAACTCCTCTTAAAACCTCCACTGTTTTATTGAAAAAAGGTCGGGCATCTTCTGCTCTATCCTGAGCATTTTTCAGCTTGGCGGCAGCAACCATTTTCATGGCCCTGGTAATTTTTTGAGTGTTTTTAACACTCCCTATCCGCCGCTGAATATCACGCATATTTTGCATTGTTATTTCACCTCAGCTTCCTCTGCTTCGGCATCAGATTCTTCAGAATCCATATCTACAATTTTATTCTCCTGAACCTGGAACATATCTTTAAATTCAGCAACAACCTCATCGAGTTTGTCTCTTAAATCATCAGATAATTTACCAGATTCAACAATTTCTTCTTTGATTTCTGCATAATTACTGTCGATAAAGTTTAAGTATTCTTCTTCAAAGCGTCTTAAGTTGTCAACAGGAAGATCATCTAAGTGACCATTTGTAACAGTATAGATAATGATAACCTGTTCTGCTACCGGCATTGGCGAATACTGATTCTGTTTTAGAATTTCTACGATTCTCTCACCACGGGCCAGCTTCTGCTGAGTTGACTTATCAAGGTCAGATCCAAACTGAGAGAAAGCCTCAAGTTCACGATACTGAGATAAGTCAAGACGCAGTGTGCCTGCAACATCCTTCATTCCCTTAATCTGGGCGTTACCACCAACACGAGATACAGAAATACCAACATTAACCGCCGGCCTTACACCAGAGTTGAAAAGTTCACTCTCAAGATAGATCTGGCCATCAGTGATTGAAATTACGTTGGTAGGAATGTAAGCGGAAACATCTCCAGCCTGAGTTTCAATAATTGGCAGAGCAGTTAAAGAACCTCCACCTAAATCATCATTTAACTTAGCTGCACGCTCTAATAAACGTGAGTGTAAGTAGAATACATCTCCAGGATAAGCTTCACGTCCAGGTGGTCTTCTTAAAAGAAGTGACATGGAACGGTAAGCTACCGCATGTTTGGAAAGATCATCATAAATAACTAATACATCTTTATCATCTTCGTACATAAAATGCTCACCCATAGCACAACCGGCATAAGGTGCAATATATCTGATTGGAGCAGGCTCACTTGCTGTAGCAGAAACTACAATAGTGTAATCCATTGCTCCTTCTTCTCTCAATCTTTCTGTAAGCTGAGCTACAGTTGAGTTTTTCTGACCAATAGCTACATAAATACAGATTACATCATTATCTTTCTGGTTGATAATTGTATCAATACCAATTGCTGTTTTACCAGTCTGACGGTCACCAATAATTAACTCACGCTGACCTCTACCAATTGGAGTCATTGCATCAATTGATTTTAAACCAGTCTGCAGTGGAACCTCTACCGGCTGACGCTCAACAACACCAGGTGCCTCAGATTCTACAGGACGATATGTATCACTATCAATTGAACCTTTACCGTCAAGTGGCTGTCCAAGTGGATTTACAACTCTACCTAAAAGTGCATCTCCAACTGGAACCTCAACCACACGGCCGGTTCTTTTAACATCGTCACCTTCTTCAATCAGTCTTTCATCACCGAGTAAAACAACCCCGATATTATCTTCCTCTAAGTTTAGAGCCATTCCGAAAACTTCATTGGGAAATTCCAATAATTCTCCAGACATAGCATCCTTAAGTCCGTAAACATGAGCGATACCATCACCTACATCTAATACAGTACCGACACCCACGGATTCTAATTTCTGTCCGTAATTTTCTATTTCTTTTTTAATAATCGAACTAATTTCTTCAGGTCTCAGTTTCAAATTAATTCACCCCTAACTTACTTACCGGAATCATCTTTAACTTCTGCTGTAATGAATTAAGCTCATTACGCAGACTGCCGTCAATAATATAATCTTCGACTTTAAGAATTAATCCAGCAATAATGTCTTCATCAATTTTATTTTTGATCTGAATTTTATAATCTAAAAGTGAATCCAGTTTAGATTTTAATTTTTCCAGCTGTGATTCATCTAATTCTACTGCGGAAGTAACTTCTACATGGAGAATGCTCTCTGCCTCATCAACAAGGGTGTTGAATTCCTTGATAATTGATTCCAGAAAAAATTCTCTCCGCTTATCAATTAAAATAAAAAGAAAATGTAAAATATCCT
This sequence comes from Halanaerobium sp., assembly GCF_003070835.1. NCBI lineage: Bacteria > Bacillati > Bacillota > Clostridia > Halanaerobiales > Halanaerobiaceae > Halanaerobium > Halanaerobium sp. Next base: position 56,821 of record NZ_QBLR01000001.1, read on the forward strand.
GATCAAGTTCTTCAGCAAAAATTTTATCCAGAGTTCTCTTTTTATCTTCCGGCATAATCCGCTGATGGAAAAGAAGTTCATTTAGATCCTCATTATCTTCTACCAGCTGCCAGAATTCATCCAGATTCCTTTTTAACTCCAAAAGATTATCATGATCTTTCCCCAGCTCAAAGAGTGCTCGGCTGTATTTGGAAGCTACTTCGTTTCTCATTGCAGCTCACCCAGTTTCTCTTCGTCCAGCTGGTCTATAAAGTCCATAATCATCTTCTGGTGTGTCTTTTGGTCTAACTGCTCCTGGATAAGTTTGTTTGCAGCTAAAACAGTGTAATCAGCAATGCTGTCTCTAAGTTCAGCTGCTGCTTCCTTTTTAGCCTGCTCAATCTCTTCTAATTTCTTGGCCTTTAAATTCTCGGCCCGTTCTTCTGCTTTATTTATAATATCTTTAGCCTTTTTGTTGGCTCTTGTTTCTGCATTATCTACAATTTCCTGTGCCTCACCCCGAGCATCTTTTAATTTCTGCTCATATTTTGCTTTTAATTCTTCTGCCTCTTTGCGGCGGGCTTCTGCATCATCTAAATCACCATTGATCTGAGCTGCTCTCTGATCAAGCATATCCTTAATCGGTGAATAAAGAAACTTGCGCAGTAAAAATAAAAGCACAAAAAAGTTAATTAACTGCCATAACATTGTAGTATTAATATTAACCAAGAGTACATTCACCTCCTGAAATATATTTACCCATCATAAGATGGGAGAAAATTCGTCAGCTATAGTAAGTACTATTAAGTCAGGAGATTGCTCTCCCGACTTAATTTAAACTCTACTATATTGTAAAGATTAAAACAATGGCGATAACCAGAGAATAGATACCTGTTGACTCAGCAACAGCCTGACCTAAAAGCATAGTTGTAATAATATTACCTCTAGCTTCTGGATCTCTAGCTACAGATTCTACAGCTTTACCAGCAGCATAACCCTGACCAATACCAGGACCAATACCTGCGATCATTGCAAAACCTGCTCCTAAAAGTGCTGCTGCTCTAATAACTGTGTCAATAACTTCTGGTGAAAATTCTACCATTATAATTTCCTCCTTTCGATATTAAAAAACAAATACTAATTTCCAAATCCTTATTTATACTCATCAAATTTACTTTGAAAAGTATCCCTTAATAAATCAACAACTGACCACAGTATGACTACAAATTTTATCATAAATAGTCCCACTGCTGCTGCAAGAAAGTCCAGATTGGCATTTCTCGCCGCACTAAAAAGCACTGCAAAATAGAGGGCATATTCTATAAAATAACGGTTGCGAATAAACTTCTCTGCTGAATCTTCTTCCATACTCAATGCCCTGATTATGTTATTATATTTTAATCTTAAAAGAAGAGTTGCAATTACAAGCCCAAAAATAAAACCAAATAAAATATCATATTCTCCTGCCAGCAGTGACGAAACTATCGGCAGCAGGGAAAAAAGATAGGTCATTTTTAAAATTTTCATCTGAACTTTCTGGGGATCATTAATATCTTTCATTAAAAACTCCTCTGCTGATCTTCCTATTTAGAGATTCTAAACTGAAATCACCTGGAAAATCACTGCTTCTTTTAAGAATTAAAAACTAATTTAAATTAATAGTAATTTTATGAAATGATTTTAAATTAAACTCCAAAAATCAAAAAGATCGCTATTACAAGTGAATAAATACCCGTCGAACCTGAAATTACCTGGCCTAAAAGCATTGTTGTAATAATTGATCCTCTCGCCTGCGGCTGCCTTCTCACAGCAGATGTTGCTTTTCCTGCAGCAAAGCCCATTCCTATCCCCGGGCCAACTCCAGCAATTAAAGCAGCTCCTGCAGCGATATAAGAGGCAGTTGTGATAACTGTTTCGGCTACTTCTGGTGAAAATTCAATCATGATTTGCCTCCTTTCCTCAAACTACTAAGACTTAGCAACAGAAATATAGGCAATTGCTACCATACCAAAGATTAAAGCCTGAATCATTCCGACAAAGAAATCAAACCAGGCATGTAAAGGTACTGGAATCAGTGGTGGAGCTGCCTGATAAATCAGGGTTATTATAATTCCTCCTCCAACAACATTTCCAAAAAGACGGAAAGAGTGAGAAATAGGTTTGGCCAGCTCACCAATCACATTAATCGGCAGTAAGAAAATTACTGGCTCAGCAAAGCCTTTGATATAACCCCAGACACCATATTCTCTCATACCCTCATACTGAACTACAACAAAGACTACTAAAGCAAGCCCTAAAGTTGTATTTAAATCTCCAGTTGGACTGGTTAGCCCGGGTACAAGTCCAATCAGGTTGCTAAAACCTACATAGATAAAAATAGTAGCTATAAAAGGAAGAAACCTCCATCCTTCTCCCGGCAGCATTGGCTCAATCTGTTTGTAGATTAATTCTACAATCATCTCTGCAATATTCTGTTTGCCATTGGGTCGAATACTTAAATTAGAAGTTAAGTATTTAGCCAGGATTAAGATAATAATTACAGAAAGCCAGCCAACAAGCAGGGTATCAGTTACTGGAAGGTAGTCTTTACCAAAAAGATAAAATTGTATCTGTGGACCTGGATTCAAAATGCTTCCTCCTCTCTGCAAAAAATAAGTATCAAATTTAGGTCATTAGAATACGAAAAATTAAACCACATCGAATAAAAGAAATTGTCAGAAAAATTTTAATCATCAAATGTTGAAATCAAAAGCTTATAAACAGTATAAAAACCGGCTGCCAGACCAACAATTAAACCAGGAATCTTAAATAAAAGATCAAAGCCAAAAAAACTGTCAACTAGATAACCAGCACCAAAACCAATCCCGGCTGAAACAATGATAATCAAACCAACTTCTGTTAATAAAGAAAGAGCCCGCATAATCTGACGCCAATCTCTGTTATCCATATTTTATCTTACCTTTGTAATATTTTATTATATAAAAAGTCAAGTTGCAAGCTTAATTGTGAATGAAACAACAAAGTTTTAAAAAGAACAAATTTTTTCATATTAGCTAAGTTTGTAAATCAAAAAGCAAAAATAGGTTAATTAGTGTCTTCCAGGGAACAGCCCTCCTGCGGCAGTTCAACTGAAAAAATTCCTAATTTTTTAGCACCATAAATAACTACTAAAATAACTGAAACAAAAATAATTAAAGCGTGATCAAATTTGATTCCATTAATAACAAAAGCAATTGTACCTAAAAAAGCACTAATCACATAGACTGAAATAACTGCCTGCCGCTGATTCATTCCAATTGCCAGCAGTCGGTGGTGAATGTGACCGTGGTCAGCTTCGCCAATCGGGCGGTCATTAAAAATTCGACGAATAATTGCAAAAGTTGTATCCAGAATCGGTACAGCCAGAGCCAGCATCGGCACAAAGATAGTTACCGCCGCTGCACTTTTAAGAGCACCAGTAATTGAAACAGCTGCAATGATATAGCCAATAAACATTGAACCGGTATCTCCCATAAAAACCCGAGCCGGGTTAAAGTTATATTTCAGAAAGCCAAGGCAGCTTCCGGCCAGCAGAACAGCAAGCATTGGAGCTACGACCTGATTTTCCTGCAGGGCAACCGCAAATAAAGTCAAAACAGCGATGATCGAAACCCCGGCAGCCAGACCATCAAGACCATCAATTAAATTGATAGTGTTGATAATGCTGACAATCCAGAAAACCGTAAAAGGTACTGCATAAACACCAAGATAAATAAAGCCACCAAAAGGATTGGTGATAAAGTTAATTTTAACTCCATAATAAATTAAAATTAAAGCCCCAATTATCTGTCCCATAAATTTAATCGGTGCAGAAATTTCAAATTTATCATCCAGCAGACCTAAAAGCAGCATAAAACTGCCGCCCAGCATAATTCCGGTAATTGTTTGATTGGCAGGTAAAAAGAATCTAAGCGGGATCATAAAAGCAAGATAAATTGCAGTTCCACCTGCTGTAGCAATTATCTTTGTATTTATTTTTCTCTCTCCAGGCCGATCAACAAAATTAAATTTGTGGGCCAGCTTAATAATAAGCGGCGTAATGGCCAGAGATAATATTAAAGTAATTATAAAAGCAGCCAGATAAAGCAATTATCTTCCCTCCCTAATGGTACCGGGTACTTGTGAAAATATTCCATAAAAATTATTTATCTGAATATAGGAATATTTTTACAAGTACCCGGTGCCTACATTTTTTTACTTGGTACCGTAAAGTCTGTCTCCTGCGTCACCGAGACCAGGAACAATATAAGCATGATCGTTTAATTTTTCATCAAGTGCTGCTGCCCAGATATCAATATCCGGATGTGCATCCTGAATTTTCTTAACTCCTTCAGGAGCAGCAACTAAAACCATTAGTTTAATACTGCGTGGGTTTCTTTCCTTAATAAATTTAATTGCTTCCATGGCTGTATTCCCTGTTGCCAGCATTGGATCAACAACCAGCAGATCTCTTTCCTCAACATCAGTTGGCAGCTTACAGTAATATTCTACAGCTTCTAATGTTTCAGGCTCTCTATATAAACCAATATGACCAACTCGAGCAGCCGGAATCAACTTTAAAACGCCATCCAGCATTCCCAGGCCAGCTCTTAAAATCGGAACAACTCCCATTTTTTTACCGGCAATCATTTTAAACTTGCCTTTAGTAATTGGGGTTTCAATTTCTACATCTTCTAAGGGCATATCTCTTGTGACCTCATAGGCCATTAGAGTTGCCACCTCGTCAGCAAGCTCTCTAAACTCTTTCGGTCCGGTATTTTTATCCCTCATAATTGCAATCTTGTGTCTAATTAACGGATGATCCATTACATGTAATTCACTCAAAGTTATTACTCCCTTCATATATTATTATTCTACTTAAAGAGGCTCAGTCCTCCTCAATTAGCTCAAAATTCTTTAATTTTTCCAATAAAGCCCTTAAATTATCACGAATTTCATCTCTGGTATCTCGATAATTTTCTTCAGAAAGTCCAAAAGGATCCTGAATATCTCTGGAATCAGCCTCCAGCTCACTCAATTCTTTTAAAGTAAAAATCTTATCTGCAAGATCCGGATGCTTAAGTACCAGAGCCCGACTGTGCCTGCGGGTCATGGTGATAATCAAATCTTCTTCTGTTAATTCAATCTCTTCTATGTTGTGGGAACTGTGTTCGGCCAGATCAATATTAATTTCTGACATTACAGCACTGGCCTTGTCATTGGCATCAGCACCTTTAACTGCCGAAATACCGGCAGAAAGAACTTCCCAATTTTTAGCCTGCAGCTCATCATTTTCTGCAATCAAATCTTTTAAAAGATATTCGGCCATCGGACTTCGGCATGTATTTCCTGTGCAAACAAATAAAATTCTTTTAATTGTCTCCACCTCCCGGCTGAGAATATTGATCAGCAGCCGCAGCTTTGTGAATTCTATTCATAACTGCTTCTCCAATTCCTGCTTTATCCAATTCTTCAATATAAATTTCCTCTATACTCTGATCGGCATCCAGTTTTCTTAATAAATCAAAAAGTTTTTGTGCCAGTTCCTCCGGTGCTTCATGATCAAAAACTCTCAAAATTTTTATATTTTTTTCTGAAAGGTTTTTAATGCTGATTTTACTGTCCCTGGCAGTAATGATCGCAATTTTCTCAGCTTTTGCCCTTTTTAAAGCCTGGTTTAAAACTGAAATCTTATCTTCAAAATTAAAGGTATATAATTTTTTTGTGGGGGCATAGTGGCGGTATTTAGTACCAGGAGAAAGAACCTCCTGATCATCTTTAAGCTCCGCTGCTAAGATAACCTCTTCTCCTAAAAAGTTGGAAATATCTTCGCGGCTGATTCCGCCCGGCCGTAAAACCTTAAGCCTATCTCCTCTTAAATCAACAACAGTTGATTCTACACCAAAATGGCAAAAACCCCCATCCAGAATCAGCGGTATTTTAGTTTTTAAATCATTATATACATGCTCAGCTCTGGTTGGGCTGGGAAAACCGGAAGTATTAGCACTGGGAGCTGCAAGCGGCAGTTCAGCCAGTTCAATTACAGCCAGCATCAGCGGGTGAGCTGGCATTCGAACAGCAATTGTCTCCAGTCCAGCGGAAGTTGTCTCCGGAACATCCTGCTTTTTGGGGAAAATTATTGTCAGCGGTCCCGGCCAGAATTTTTCCATTAATTTTTTAGCTTTTGCTGATATTTCGCCTGCTGCCAGCTGCTTAAGCTGTGATTCGTCAGCAATATGAACAATCAGCGGGTTATCCTGGGGACGGCCCTTGGCTTTAAATATTTTTTTTACAGCCTCAGAGTTCAGAGCATCAGCTGCCAGACCATACACTGTTTCGGTCGGCAGAGCCACAATTTCACCCTTTTTTAAAAGTTCGACTGCCTCAATTACAGCCGGATCCTGTTTTAATTGTGCTCTTAGTTCAAAATCAAGAGCCAGTTTTTTGATCAGGCCAGGCTGAAATTTATTATGGTATTTGGTTTTTTTAATTTCAGTTTTATATTCCATCACATTCACCTGACTTTAGATTCCTGCAGAATAAGTTTATTATGCTTCATTTTCAGACAGTTTTTTTAATACAGCAGAAACTATCCTATCATTTTCAGAATAGTCCTTTTTGACTTCTACATCTTTCCAGCGGTCACCAAAGAGCTCGCTGACTGCTTCAGCCTGCCGATAACCAATCTCTAAAAACAAACTGCCGCCTTCTTTAAGCACCTTTTCGGCCTCTGGAATTAAACGCCTGTAGTAGTCCAGACCATCTTTTCCTGCCTTCAGGGCAGTCTCCGGTTCTTTTTTGACCTCAGGTGAAAGTTCTTCCATCTCTGCCTCAGAAATATAGGGTGGGTTGGAGACTATAATGTCAATCCCCTTAATTTCCCTTTTGATAAATTCAGCCAGCAGGTCACTTTTGAGAATGCTCATCCGCTCACTCAATTCATGTTTTTCCATATTCTCTCGGGCAACTTTTAAAGCCTGAGCAGAAAGATCAACCCCCACCACTTTCGAGTCTTCAAGATAGTGGGCAAGACTGACAGCAATAGCACCACTGCCGGTGCCTACATCAATAATCTGTGGTTTATCAAGTTCCTTATTGCGGCAGTATTCAATAACTGCTTCCACCAAATTTTCGGTGTCCGGACGAGGAATTAAAATTCCTTCTCTTACTGTAAATTCTAAAGACATAAATTCCTTTTTTTCAGTAATATAGGCAACAGGAATATGCTGGGCTCTTTTTTTGATCATCTCACGATAGCTGTTGATTTCTGTGCTTTTTAAGGGATAATCATATTTTACATAAAGATTAATTCTCTCCATATCAAGGAGATCTGCCATCAGCACCTCAGCATCCAGCCGGGAACTTTCGATTCCTCTTTCTGCCAGAAACTGATCACTGCGATTAAGAAGTTCTTTAATGTTCATTTTAGATCTTCTCCAATCTTTTGATGTTATCCTCCTCAATTAAGGGCTCAATTACCTGATCTAAATCTCCATCAAGGATTTTATCCAGCTGATGAACAGTTAGATTGATGCGGTGATCACTTACTCTCCCCTGTGGGAAGTTGTAGGTTCTGATTTTTTCACTGCGGTCACCGGTTCCTACCTGAGATTTCCTGGCTTCAGCTCTTTCCTGCTGTTTTTCCTGCTCTTTTTTCTCCTGCAGGCGGGCTCTTAAAATCCGCATTGCTTTGGCCTTGTTTTTATGCTGGGATTTTTCATCCTGACAGGAAACTGTTAGACCTGTTGGCTCATGAGTAATTCTAATGGCAGAGTCAGTTGTATTTACACTCTGACCACCAGGTCCACTGGAGCGGAAAGTATCTATTGTTAGGTCATTAGTATTAATCTCAACATCTACTTCTTCTGCCTCCGGTAAAACAGCAACAGTTGCTGTTGAAGTATGGATCCGGCCGCTGGACTCAGTTGAAGGAACTCGCTGCACCCGGTGAACTCCACTTTCATATTTTAAATACTTAAAAATATCTGTACCCTCAATGGTAAAGATAATTTCCTTAAACCCACCAGTACCTGACTCGTTAGCACTCATAACTTCTACCTTCCAGCCCTTACTTTCCGCATAACGGGTGTACATTCTGTAAAGATCGGCAGCAAAAAGTCCTGCTTCATCTCCACCAGCACCGGCTCTGATTTCCACAATAACGTTTTTCTCATCATTGGGATCGTCAGGCAGCAGCATAATTGGCAGTCTTTCCTGCAGTCTTTCTTTTTTAGGTTTGAGTTCTGCAATCTCTTCTTCAAATAGAGCCTGCATTTCTGGATCATCATCAAGCTCCATCATCTCTTCAGCTTCTTTAATGCCTTCTTTTGCCTCTTTATATTCCTTATATTTATCTACAATCTTTTTCAGTTTAGCATGTTTTTTTAATAGTTTCTGATATTTTTCACTATCATTAATTACTTCTGGATCACTGAGCTTTGAATTCAACTTTTTATAGTTAGCTACCAGTTTATCCAGTTTTTCTTCTAAATCATTTATATCAAACATTTATATCTCACCTCATATTATCTTTAAAATTAGCAGCAGGTTATTCCCCTCTAATAGCGTGACAGCTTCTGCAGCGAGCTTCATAAACTTCAGATGCTCCAACTAAAATCACTGGATCATCGGCTGCTGCGGGCTCTCCATCTATTAAACGCTGGGTTCTGCTTGCAGGTTCTCCACACTGGATACAGATAGCATGCAGTTTATCAACATATTCAGCTCTGGCCATTAATTCCGGCATTGGACCAAATGGCTGATTACGAAAATCTCTATCCAGACCGGCCATAATAACTCTAATTCCTCTATCAGCCAGGTCCTCGCAAATTCCTACTAAATCTTCATGAAAAAATTGAGCTTCATCAATTCCTACAACATCAACGGTATCATCAATGCGCTCTAAAATTTCTTCCGGATGATCAACTGGTACTGCCTCTATACTGTTTCCACTGTGAGAAACAACATCTTTTTTGCTGTAGCGATTGTCTAAAACTGGTTTAAAAACTTTAACTTTCTGTTTGGCAATTTTTACCCTTCTCAGTCTGCGGATCAGTTCTTCACTTTTCCCACAGTACATTGGGCCTGTAATTACTTCCAGCCAGCCACTTTTTGTAATTTTATACAATTACTCCACCTCATCAATTTATAATGATCATGCTTCTTAAAATTTTCGTGCAAATTCTACTATTTAATAACTATTTAATGAAAAAATTTCTAAAAAAAAAGCAGAGCAATTAAGCCCTGCAGCAGAAAAAAGGATTTCTCTTCCGTTCTACTCAGTATCTTCTTCTGAGCTTTCGTCTGAAATCCCATATTTTTTATTAAATCTTTCGACACGACCACCTTTTTTAGCTTTACGCTGTTTTCCTGTATAGAATGG
>NZ_QBLR01000048.1:0-19877 GCF_003070835.1 Halanaerobium sp.
ATTAGGAGTCCCTCCTTTTAATTTGGTTTGGTTACTATTATTATAAAGGAAAGGGGCTCCTTTTTCTATGTTTTTAGAGGAAAAATTTCAAAAAAATCTTTCACCCACCGGGTGAAAACAATATTTTGATAGAAGTTGATATATCAGGGCTGATAATTTATTTCGTGATTGCTATGAATAATTCAGGTTAATAACTTTTGCTGGCATACAATCAACATAGAGTGGGGCTGCCAGAATAATTAAATCTGCCTCTTCTATCTTATCTAAAAACATAATCTCTTTCGCATTAGTTGCTATCTCAGAATGAATATGAATAGATTCAGTTTCAATCTCATATTTTTCAAGTTTGGAGAGTAGATAAGTTCCCAGGCTGGCTGATGAACTATTTTTCCCCTTTGGACTTCCGACTAATAAAATAGCTTTTCTAATTGTCATTCTGTTCACCGACTTTTTTTGAAAATTTACTGACAGTATCTTTAAGTTCCTGATAATCCAAATCTGCTGCAGCAAAAACCTCTGCCTGAAAATTTGGAGAATGAAAATTAATAGCATTTCTTTCCACCAGTTCTTTAAAAATTTCAGTTTGAGCTTCGTTATCTTTCTTCAGAAGACCTACAGCTAAAATAGATGGATATTTTGAATAACGCTTTTTATGGTGGATTTCTCCCTCGACTTTTTTAAAATAGGGAGAAATAAGAGGAATCATTCTATCCAGTGCTTTTTTTAGCTGATAGGAATAACTGCCAAAGACAACTGGGGTCAGAAAAACCAAAAGATCAGAATTAATCAGTTTGGCTGTAACCTCTCGGCCGTAATCATCAATTATACAGATTCCAGGTGTTTTAACCCAGCAGTCAAAACAGCCCAGGCAGTCAGCTATCTTTTTTTCTTTTAGTAAAATCTCTTCAACCTCAAAATCATTGGCCTGCAGTTCTTTATTGATTGTTTTTGAATGCTGCTCCAGATTAATACCATCCAACTCTTCTCCATTTAAAATTAAAGCTCTCATTTTTTTCTCCTTTTAAAGGCCGCTAAACAATATTTGCTAACTATTCCCCTCTTTTTTCCAGCCAGTCAACTGCAAAATCAACTATTTCTTTCTGTTTAAATAATTTAGCTTCTGTTAGTCCAACTTTTGCTTTGCTGTAGTCATGTTTTGATTCAAAATCTTTTCCGATTGCAGGAAAAAGATCATCATTAAATTCTATATCCTGATATTTAGTCCAGATATTTTTGCCGTCTTTTAAAAGTGATGAGCCAAATATTTTAATTTTAAGATCATGCTCAGCTCTGTATTCAGCAAGATGCATTGATGTGTTACTGTCATGACCGACGCCGATTAATAGTATTTTACCTTCTCTCCTGTAAATTTTAGCAAGAGGCGAGTTTTCTCCCAGCGCATAGTCCAACTTATGATCTGAAGTTATAGATTTTGCTTCCTTTCCCCAGGCTGAAAAAGAGAGACAGGGATGATCACTTCTTACAACTCCTGGAAATTTACGAAAAATTTCTGGAGTAACACCTAAGCCGCGGGTGGGTGTTTTTTCTGGTTGGTAGGCTGGCATCTCATCTCTAATTGTCTGATACCACTCTTCTGGCACCGGTGGATTGCCCCAGTATTTAGGCTCAGAGTAGTCTCCACTGTGAGCAGGCATGATCAGCGTTCCTTCTAAAGTGATAACCTTCTGCAGGGCTTCAATTAGAGCTACTGCTCCTCCGCAAACCCAGCCCAGTTTGCTGAGAGCTGTATGAACAATTACTGTTTCTCCTTTTAGATCTAATTTACTTAACTCTTTAACTAATGATTTTTTTGTGATTGGTTTTTTAGTGTTTTCTATAATTTCTTTTTCTTTCACTTGCTTTCCCTCCATTTATTTGATTAGTCCACCGTGGAATCTGCATTCATAAACTGTTTTCCCATAGAATTTGCTCCCTTATTAAGACTATTTTTCTTTGAGTTTAATCCAGCTGATTATTCTATCAAATTCAAAACCCAGTGAACTGAATAACTTTTTTGCTTTAAAATTATCAGGCTCAACATTTAAGAAAATATCCTTCCTGCCTTTCCTTTTATCGTTGATCAACTTCTGCATAACCAGGCGGGCAAAGCCTCTTTTCCTGAAAGCTTCTCTAACATGAATAAATCCTAATGCGCCATCATCGTGAGTTAAGCCCCAGGCAGCAAGTTCCCCTTTAATAATAATTCCAGCTGAGCATTCTGCTGTTATTCTTTCTCTGATATAGGCTTTAGAAGTAAAATCCTGATAGTGGGAGTGAGCAAAAATAAAATCAGCATCTTTAGCTTCAAGTTCTCTGATTTTAAATTCGAGCTCTTTGCCTTTTTCATTTTTCATACTCTTATAATGCAGCAGTTCAGCTTTCACTGCAGCTCTTTCAGGTAAAATTAATCTTTCAGTCTTTAATTCCCATTCGATTTCTCTCTTCTGACTGATAACTGGAAGCATCCACTCTTCCAGAGAGGCAAAATAGAGAGTCCGGTATTGAAATTTTTCCAATAATTCTTTTAATTCCTCTTTATTTTCAGCCGCTGGATAAGACCAGAGGTGGTCAGTATTAACAGTAATCAAAATCGATTCTCCAGCCTGAAAACTTTCTTTGAGGCCATAGTTCTCGATTATCCCAATTATACTTATATTTTTAGCTCTATTATTTCTTAACTTTTTTAAAATTTCTTTTTTATTCATTATTATCTTCCTAACTCTATCTACTGATTAATTTTTTACATTTATACCTTTTTAGCTTTATAAAAGCGGGTTAAGACTGCTCCCAGAATTCCTACCAGACCGATCATCCAGAAACCCATTTTGAGACCGGCCAAATCACTGATTGTTCCCACAAAGATTGGACCGGTAAACATACCCAGTCCGTAAATTGCCTGGAAAAAGCCCATCGCAGTTCCCCTCTTGTTTGCCTCTACATTTTTGATGCTCAGCCCCATTAAAACCGGGAAAATCATTCCCTGTGCAAAGCCGTTTAGCATCTGGTTAAAATATAATAGATAGAGGTGATTGATTAAAGGTACCAGCAGACAGGATAAGGCAAGCAGTGAAAAACCGAAAGTGACTGTATTCTTTTCTCCAAACCGCTGGCTGAAATAACTGCCGCTTAAATAGGAGGACAAAATCCCCGGAATAGTCGTAATGGTTGTTAAAAGACCCAGGTGAAAACTAGTTGCACCCAGATTTTTGGCAGCGACCGGAATAAAACCAAAGGTGGTAGAATGCGAAATCATCATCATTAAAATCGCCAGAAAAGAAACGGTTAAGAGGCTTTTGTTTCTGGCTACTTTTAAAATTTCTTTAAAAGTAATTGCCTGATGATCGATATCTTTCTTTTCATCAACTTTTAGACTTAAGCTAAAGCCAATAACTGCCCCGGCTGCAGCCAGTAAAAATGGAAACTGCTGGCCCAGTATCTGAGCGATTATACCACCTAAAAGCATTCCAACAACCTGCCCGGATTTATTAGAAGCATTGATAATTCCGATTGCATGAGCAGTATCATCATCTTTAAAATAGGAAGAAAAAAGAACAGTAAAGCTGACCCAGGTGGCGGCAGATGCTCCTGCCAGAGAGCGAAAAACTAAAATTAAAGCCGGTGTCTCAGCAAACCACATGCCGGTGGTGCTGATCAGGCTGAGCAAAATGCCGATATTGACAAAAATCTTTTTCTTATTAATCCTATCCGAATAGATTCCCAGTGGAATTCGAATCAGCATTTGAGTAAAACCATAGGAACCCAGAATTAGACCGATCATTATATGTGATGCCCCAAGTGATTCTATGTAGGGAGAAAAGGTTGGAATATAGGCATACATTGAAAACCAGTAAAAAGCAGTGACAAAAATAAATAATCTGATATTTTTCTTTTCTTTAGACATTTAAAAACCTCACATTTTAGTATCTATTGCTTAATTTATAATTTATGTACAGTAATTATACTTCGTGATAAATTAATATTTTCCTTCATCAAAAGCAAAAAGCAGACCAGCAATTAACCGGTCTGCACTTTTAATTATTTGTTTTTGCTCAAATTCTGTTGAATTAATTATTAAATTTAAATTCACCATTTTCAAAATCGACTTCTACTCTATCTCCTTCTTTAATTATTTCTTCTAAGAGAAGCATTGCCAGCTCATCTTTAATCTGATTTTGAATAACTCTTCTTAAAGGTCGAGCACCATAGGCGGGATCAAAGCCGAGTTCTAAGAGCTCCTCTTTGGCTGCCCTTGTTAAATCAATTTCTATATCCTGTTCAGATAGGTTATCCTGCAGATAGGAAATCTGAATATCAATAATCTTAAAGATATCTTCCCTGCTTAAGGAGTGGAAAATAATCTTTTCGTCGATTCTATTTAAGAACTCAGGTCTAAACTGCCCCTTGAGGGCCTCATCAATTTCTTCTTTAATTTTGACTTCATCATCTAAATCCTGAATATACTGGGATCCTACATTGGAAGTCATAATAATAACTGTATTTCTAAAATCAACTTCCTTACCCTGACTATCAGTTAAGACTCCATCATCAAGAATCTGGAGCAGAATATTGAAGACATCAGGATGAGCCTTTTCGATCTCATCAAATAAAATTACAGAATAAGGATTGCGCCTCACTTTTTCCGTCAGCTGTCCACCTTCTTCAAAACCGACATAGCCGGGAGGTGAACCGATTAGTTTGGAAACTGCATGTCTTTCCATGTACTCAGACATGTCAATTCTGGTCAGCGCTCTTTCATCATCAAAGAGGTATTCCGCCAGAGTTTTGGCCAGCTCAGTTTTACCTACACCAGTTGGTCCCATAAACATAAAGGAAGCAAGTGGTCGATTGGCATCCTGAAGACCTGTGCGCGAGCGGCGAATTGCGTTGCTGACTGCTTTAACGGCATCATGCTGGCCGACAACACGTTTTTCTAATTCATCTTCTAAGTGAATCAGTTTTTCCTTTTCTTCCTCCATCAGCTTCTGCAGTGGAATATCAGTCCAGAGGGACACAATTTCTGCTATATCCTCTTCTGTTACTTCTTCTTTAACCAGATGGGTGGCATCTTTTTGTGATTCCTCTACCTTTTTACTGACCTCGGCCAGCTCCTTACGCAGCTCATTTAACTCACCATAGCGGAGTCGGGCTGCTTCCTCATAATTGGCCTCTCTTTCGGCAGCTTCAGCCCGATATTCAATCTGCTCAATTTTTTCTTTCAGCTCCTGCATTTTAGCCAGCTGGTCTTTCTCGTTTTTCCATTTTAAGCGCAGGGGATCACGCTGATCCTTTAATTCCTGCAGTTTTACTTCAATCTCTTCCAGCTGCTCCTGAGCCTCATCTGTATCTTCATTTTTCAAGGCCTCCTTTTCTGTTTCCAGTCTTCTAACTCTGCGGTCGAGTTCATCAATCTCTATCGGCATCGAGTCGATTTCAATTCTGATTTTAGAAGCCGCCTCGTCAATCAAGTCTATTGCCTTATCCGGCAGAAATCTTTCTGTCAGATAGCGATCTGAAAGTTTGGCAGCAGCAACAATTGCATTATCAGTAATTTTTATTCCGTGATGAATCTCATACTTTTCTTTTAAACCTCTTAAAATTGAAACTGTGTCTTCAATATCCGGCTCTGAAACCTGTACCGGCTGAAATCTGCGCTCTAAAGCGGCATCTTTTTCGATATGCTTTTTATATTCAGCTAGAGTAGTTGCTCCAACACAGTGCAGCTCACCCCGAGCCAGGGCTGGTTTTAAAAGGTTGGCTGCATCCATTGAACCTTCAGTAGCTCCTGCGCCAACCAGGGTGTGCATCTCATCAATAAAGAGAATGATCTGACCTTCAGCCTTTTTAATCTCCTTTAAGACTGACTTTAATCTTTCTTCAAATTCACCTCTAAATTTGGTTCCAGCAACCAGGGAACCCATATCAAGGGAAATCACTTTTTTCTTCTTCAAGCCTTCGGGAACATCACCATTAATAATTCTCTGGGCCAGCCCTTCGACAATGGCAGTTTTACCAACACCTGGATCACCGATTAAAACCGGATTGTTTTTACGGCGGCGGGATAAAACCTGCATCACTCTTCTGATTAAGTTATCACGGCCGATTACCGGATCCAACTTACCATTTTTGGCCTGCTCGGTAATATCAATTGTATATTTTTCTAAAACATGGAAACCTTCTTCTCCCTGCTGGGAATCAATTTTATCTCCGCCCCGGACTTCCTGAATAATCTGCTTTAAGTCATTGTAATTTAAATTCTTCTCATAGAGCATTTTCCCCAGCTCGGTTTTGCGCTCTCTTAAAATTGCCAGCAGAAAATGCTCGGTTGAAATATACTGATCTCCAAGAGCGTCTGCCTGTTTTTCAGCCTCCCGCATAATATCGTTAAGCTGATGGGACATATAGGCCTGCCCACTCTGCTCTGAATATACCTGTGGTAGTTTTTTGAGCAGTTTTTCGTTTTCTGCCTTTAGTTCTTTTAGATTAGCTTCTGCCTTCTGCAGTAGTGGAATTACAATTCCGTCATCCTGGTTTAATAAAGCTTTAAATAAATGAGAAGGAAAGATTTCCTGATGCTGATAGTCTTTAGCAACATTCTGTGCCTCTACCAGACTTTGCTGTGCCTTGCGTGTAAACTTTTCCATATCCATCTTTTTATTCCTCCTTTGAACTAAAATATTCAGTTTTAATTTATTTTTATAATTTCGTTTCTATAATAATTATAGTACAAAGGTCAGAGAAGGTCAAGAGTAAAAATAGAGGAAATTAATCTTTTTAATTGAATATAATATATATAGGTACCAGGTCCAAATAAGCTTATTTAGACCTGGTTAAAAAGAAAAAAAGCACAAACCAAAGGAAGTGATTAAAATTTCTCAACTTAATTTTTTACAGGCTTTAAATAAATTCAAAAAATATCTTAATGTGGAAAAAGGATATTCTCAGCTGACAATTAAGGAATATGACAGTGATCTGCATCAATTACATAAATATCTGAGGGAAGAATTAGATTTTGAGGAAGGTTTTAAACCGGATGAGGTTGATCGGCTTGATATCTCGGAGTTTCTGGCTGATGCAGTGATTATTAATGACAATAAGGCGGTTACTAGAAATCGGAAACTCTTTGCTGTCCGTTCTTTTTATAAGTATCTTCTCCACTACGGGATTGTGACCAAAAACCCGGCTGAGGCGATAGAAAGCAGCAAAACTGATAACAGGCTGGAGCCGATTTATTTAAAGCTTAAAGAAGCTCAGAAATTTATTCAGGCAATTGATGAGCATGGTGGTATCAACCGCCTGCGGGATCTGGCCATAGTTAAGCTCTTCCTCTATGCTGGCCTCCGGATTTCTGAGCTTGTTAATTTAGATTTTGACAATATTGATTTTGAAGATGGTTCAATTAAGTTTTACGGTAAGGGCAAAAAGGAGCGCTATGTGCCGCTGCATAATGATGTTGTTCTAGCAATCAGGCGCTATATGCGGGAGAGAAATTCGATTAAAATTAAGGACAGTGATGCCAGGCAGGCAGTTTTTATTTCACGCCACGGCAGAAGGATCAGTCCACGAACTATTCAGCTTTTTGTTAAAAAATATGCTAAAAAAGCAGGTTTAAGTAGAGCTGATAAAATTACTCCTCACAAACTCCGCCATACTTTTGCTTCTACTCTTTACAGACAGACAAAGGATATCAAGATACTGCAGGACCTTTTGGGGCATGCCAATCTTTCTACAACCCAGATTTACACCCATGTCGACACTGAAGAAAAGAAAAATGCTATTGATGAAATGCCTGATTTTTAGAACTTAAAAGCCAACTAATTCAAAAAAACCGGGTTTCTGGAAATATTATCCAGGTACCCGGTACCATCTAAATTATTTTTTTCAATTTTTCTACCAGTTCATCAATTTCAAATTTAGTAATATTAAGTGCCGGTAAAAAGCGGATCACTTTACCTTTAACTATATTAAGCAGAACTCCTTCTGCCTGAGCCTGATCTCTTAAATCAGGAATTTCTTCTTTTAGTTCAATTCCAAGCATTAAGCCAATTCCTCTAACTTCTTTAATCTTATCGGATTCAAGTTCTTTTAATTTATTTAAAAAATATTCTCCTCTTTCAGCAATTGAATCTTCCATTGTCTCTAATTTTTCCAGCACCACTTTTGCCCCTCTTAAGGCCAGTGGGTTGGGAGCAAAGGTTGAGCCGTGATCACCTGGTTCTAAAACCTCGGTCATTTCTCCCTTCATAACCACAGCACCCAGAGGTAGACCACCACCAAGTGCTTTAGCAGCAGTAATTAAATCAGGTTTAAGATCAAAGTGTTCGTAGGAATATCTTTCTGCTGTTCTGTAAAGACCGGCCTGAACCTCATCAACCGCCAGAATCCAGTTATTCTGATCAATCTTCTTATTTAATTCAGCTACAAATTCTGCTGATGCCGGCTGAACTCCACCAGAGCCCTGCAGTGGTTCAAAAAACACTGCCTTGATATCAGGGTTTTGAGCTGCAGTCTCTTTTAGACTCTCAAGATCATTAAACTCAGCTTCGATTGTATCCGGCAGCAGAGGCTTAAACTGATCTCTGATCCCGGGGAAACCATTAACCGAAAGTGCTCCCAGGCTTCTGCCGTGGAAAGAATTGCTGAAAAATAGTATCTTGCCTTCTCCAATTTTCTTTTTAATAATCTTTAAAGCAAGCTCAGTTGCCTCGGTCCCAGAATTAACAAAAAATGCTTTATCACCAGGGTCAGTTATTAACTCAGCTACTCTTTCTGTATCCTGGTCCAAAAAATAATTAGATGTATGTGCATATTTATGCAGTTTATCACTGATTGCATCCACAACTTCAGGGTGGCTGTGGCCTAAGGCCATTACACCAATGCCCGCAAAGGTATCAAAGTATTTATTGCCTTCCTGATCGTAGATATATACTCCTTCTGCCTTCTCGATTGTAAAATCATAACTGTTATAAAGTTCTAAATAACGCATTTTAATACACCCTTTTTAAAATTATTTGGGGAAATTTATATTCCTGCCTATTTAAAAGCTGACCAGAATAAATCCAGCCAGCTTAGAATTTATACTTTTAAGTTTTTATAACTTAATTTAGAATGATTTTTAATAAATCATAATCTAATCTATTTTTATTTATAGCTATTTACAGCTGACGCAGACTGGCCATTACTTCAGTTTTCTGTTTTGTCTTGTCATCTACATCCTTAATCTTTTTAGCAGGAGCACCGGCATAAACAGCGCCTGCAGGTACATCATCAATTACAATTGAGCCTGCTGCAATTACAGCACCTTCACCGATCTGAACTCCTTCTAAAACAACTGCATTGGCACCGATTAGGACATTATCTTCCACAACAACCGGGTCAGCACTCGGCGGCTCAATTACTCCAGCCAGCACAGTTCCCGCACCGATATGGCAGTTGTCACCAACAGTCGCCCGTCCTCCGAGCACTGTATTCATATCAATCATTGTATTGGCGCCAATCTTAGCCCCAATGTTGATTACTGCTCCCATCATTAAAACA
This sequence comes from Halanaerobium sp., assembly GCF_003070835.1. Lineage (NCBI taxonomy): Bacteria > Bacillati > Bacillota > Clostridia > Halanaerobiales > Halanaerobiaceae > Halanaerobium > Halanaerobium sp. The sequence goes on from NZ_QBLR01000048.1 coordinate 9,535, forward strand.
CAGCCATCACCAATTTCAACCTGATCCCGGATATGTACCCCTGGCTCTATGCGGCAGTTGTACTGGCTGTAATCAGCTAACGGAATAGCAGAATTTAATCTGTCCATTTCAATTCTGGACTGAGTTAATTTATCGCCCAGCTTTTCTTTTAAAGATTCTGCTTCTTTCAGCTCACAAAAAACAACGCCGGAGCTGTCATCACCATAATATTCGTAGCTGCTTAAAACTTCTTTTAATCCTTCACCCTGGATATAAAACTTAATAGGTGTTTTTTTAGTTGAATTTGAAATATAGTCAATTAAATCGTAAGAATTCATTTTTTTGCCTCCACTTATATCTTTTTATTAAATTTATCATTTTGTCTTAAGATTGATCACTTAAAATTTGACTGAATGTATAAAAACCAGGATCAAGCTCTAAAATTGCCTCAGCACTCATTAAGACACCTCTGGTAAAAGCCTCTCTTGAGTAAGCTCTGTGCTTTAAAGTCAGCACCTCACCGGTACTGGCAAAGTCAACTTCGTGTTCCCCAAACTCTGATCCCAGTCTTTTAGAATGCATTTCTACCTCTCTATCCAGAAGATCTCCCAGCATAATTGCTGTTCCGGATGGTTTATCCTTTTTAAAACGGTGGTGAGTTTCGGAAATTTCAATATCCCAGTCCTGGTCCACATACTGATTTACCTTTTTGATCAGTTCAGATAAGATATTAATACCAATCGAAAAGTTAAAGCTCTGAATCACCGGTGCTTTTTCTGCCAGTTGATCCAACTTAGTAAAATCTTCTTCATCAAGTCCAGTTGTTCCTATAACCAGCGGCACCTCTTTTTCTTCAATCACTCTGACTGTATCAGAAAAGGCTTCTTTTAAAGAAAAATCGATAATCACTTCCGGCTTTTCTATTTCTTTTTCACCGTTTTCATCTTTCTGATAGACCAGCTCGTAACCGGCTTCAGAAAATAATTCTTCTATTGCCTGGCCCATCCGGCCTGAATATCCTATAATTCCATACTTCATACTATATCAAGCTCCTTCATTTCTGTTAAGATTAACTGCTGATGCTCTTTACTTAAATTAACTAAGGGACGTCGCAGATTATTATTGGAGAGCCCAAGCTGCTGCATCGCAAATTTAATTGGAATTGGATTAACATCAACAAATATTAAGCGCATTAGTTTTAAGTATTTATAATGTAGGTCTCTGGCTGCCTGATAATCCTCAGCTAAAATATGAGAAGTGATTTTTTTCATTACACCCGGCAGTAAATTAGAAAATACAGAGATAACTCCACTGCCTCCGGACATCATCAGCGGTAAAGCCTGGTCATCATTGCCGGAAAGAATTGTTTTATTGGCTCTGACCAGCTCAATCACATTTAAAATCTGGCTCATATCACCACTGGCTTCTTTGATGGCTGCAATATTATCTTCCATTTCGGACATTTTCTTAAAAGTTTCCGGCTCAATATTAACTCCGGTTCGGGAAGGAACATTATAGGCAATGATCGGCAGCTCAGTTTTTCTGGCCACATATGTGTAGTGGTCAATTAAACCCTGCTGGCTTGTTTTATTATAATAAGGGGTTACTATTAAGAGTCCATCAGCACCATTTTCTGCTGCCAGCTCATTCATTTCAACAACCTTAGAGGTATCATTGGTTCCAGTTCCAACAATTACCGGCACCTTACCATCAGCCTTGCTAACTGCCATTTCTGTTAGCAGTCTTCTTTCTTCTAAATGAACGGTAGGTGATTCCCCAGTTGTTCCCAGCACAACCAGAGCATCAACTTCATTTTCTAATTGATGGTCCAAAATCTTATCAAAAAGCTCGTAATCAACTTCACCGTTGTCCTTAAAAGGAGTAATTAACGCCGTACCTACACCTTTAAACATATTAATAGCCTCCTATTACAGTAGTTGTGTAATCTTCAAAAGTCTCATCCCGCCTGATCTGTTTAACCTCACCGTCAGTTGTGTATAAAAACTCTCCATTTCTGAGCATACCATTATAATTAAAACCCATTGCGTGTCCGTGAGCACCCGTATCGTGAATAACCAGTAGGTCACCCAGTTTACTTAGCGGCAGCCTGCGGTCAATTGCAAACTTATCATTATTTTCACAGAGGGAGCCGATTACATCATATTCTTCAAATTTATCTTCTCCTCTGGCTTCTGCATCAATATTTGTTAAATGGTGATAGCTTCTGTACATGGCAGGCCTCATTAAATCAGACATTGAAGCATCTACACCCAGGTAGTTTTTATAAGTTTCTTTTTCCTTGATCACCCTGGTTACTAAATAGCCTGACTCTCCGGTAATGTAGCGGCCTGATTCCATATAAATTTTAGGCTGCAGTCCATTTGACTTTAAAACTTTATCGTATGATTCATTAACTGCACCTGCAATCGCTTCGACATCAACCTCTGTCTCAGCCTGATAGGGTATTCCGATTCCTCCCCCAATATTAATGAAGTCAATTTCAACTTGATATTCTTCAATTATCTCTCTGGCAAAATTGAAAAGCATTTCTGTATATTCACCAAAAATCTGTGGGTCGTTTTCATTAGAAACTACCATAGTGTGCAGTCCAATTGAGTCGATTCCCTGCTCACTCAAAAAAGCCACCGCTTCTTTAATCTGTTCTGCAGTTGAACCAAATTTTGACTCTTTGGAATCACCCATTATTTCATTTTCAATTGAGCCGGGGTTTAGTCTAAAACAGATATTATCCGGTATTATCTTATTTTCAAAAAGCTCATAAATATCTGCAGCCCAGTCAATATTAATAATACAGCCGCGGTCAACTGCATATTGATAGGCATCCATGGTGGTCAGATTGGAAGTAAACATTATCTCCTCACCATTAAAGCCGGCAGCTTCTGCCAGTTTAATTTCCGGCACAGTTGCTGCATCAACTCCACAGCTATTTTCCTTCATCACCTTTAAAATATGAGGGTTGGGATTGGCCTTAATGGCAAAATACTCCTTAAAATCCACCCAGCTAAAGGCACTGATCAGTCTATTTAAACGGTCTACAATTGTCCTTTCGTCATAAATATGAAAAGGAGTTCCATATTCGTTAACTGTCTCTCTAATTTTTACTTCAGGTATAGTTATTGTTTTCATAAATCTACTCCATTTTTAAATTATTGTCTAAAATTATTTTATCACAATTTGCTGGCAAAAGAAAAATATCTATAGATAACAAAAACTCAGCGAAATCGCTGAGTTAAATACTAATTCAGAGAAATCACCTCTTCCATCTTTTGAGATAGCTCAACATTAAAAGTCTGGATAAACTCTTAATGACAGTTCTGTATATTTTTTATACAGACCCAGCAGACAGCCATTAAACCCTGGCTGAAAACTTCGGCAAATTAGCCTTTCTTCTGCAGCAGCGGTTTAAGCTTAAGCCGGCAGAATACTGATCAAAATTTGCGCCTCTACCTCACCAGAAGTGATGAGGCATTTTCCTATTGAAATTTATTATCTTTATAACTTTGTTTAAGTATATATAATTGAAGAAAAGTTGTCAAGAAATAACTGATAATTTTTCTCACTAAATTTCTAGCTTCAAGTAATAGCCTTTATAGCCTCTTATCTATTTCCGGAATAATCAAAATAAGAGCAGCAGCAACAAAGCTAGAAGTAAAACTGTAAAGTAGTAATAATAAAATTGGATTACCGGCAGCCACTGAAGCCAGCACATTTCTCAGCGCCGTCCCTAAAATTGTATCGGTTAGAGTTAAAGTAAAATAAAAACCGCCTCCAAAGCCGACAGCTAAGATCAAAAAACTAAAGAATTTACTGTAGTTTTGCCTTAAAATTCTTTTGATTAAAACAGCCATTACAGCATAGAAGAAAATAAAAAATAACTGCTGAAAAAAGAAAAGTAAGGCCATAATAAAGTTAAGTAGAACTAAAGTAGTATATTCTCTGAGACTAAACTTGGAATAATTTAGATATAAAATTGTAGGAACAGTAACTGCATTAAAGACATTGGTCGTTCCTTTAAAAAGAATAAAAGAAATAGTAATTAATGATAAACTGATTGCTGTATGGGTAAGTTCTCTTGTTTTCAAATTTTATCCTCCCAGGAAATATATTGCTCTTACTAATTGATTATATTAATCTAAAGCTCGACTGTCAAGTTAAAGCACTAAAGAAGTATCCTTGTATACACTCAAAACTTTGACTGTTTTAATTGATTTTAAGTGAAATTTATATTAAGATTAATTTGTGATAGTTTAATGATAAAAAATTTTTGAGGAGTGAGAAGCATGAGCAATTATACTGAGCGAATTTTAGAAATGGTAAAGAACAGAAATCCAGGTGAAGTTGAATTTCATCAGGCTGTTGAAGAAGTTTTAGAATCTTTAAATCCGGTTTTTGATAAACATCCTGAATACGAAGAAAATGGAATTTTAGAAAGAATTGTTGAGCCGGAAAGACAGATCATCTTCCGTGTTCCCTGGGTCGATGATAATGGAAAAACCCATGTCAATCGTGGTTTTAGAATTGAATTCAATTCAGCCCTGGGACCTTATAAAGGTGGACTAAGATTTCATCCTTCAGTGTATACAGGTATAGTAAAGTTTTTAGGTTTTGAACAGATCTTTAAAAATGCTCTAACCGGTCGCCCTATTGGTGGCGGTAAGGGTGGAAGTGATTTTGATCCTAAGGGTAAATCTGACCAGGAAGTTATGCGCTTCTGTCAGAGTTTCATGACTGAGCTGGCCCGCCATATTGGAGATAAAACTGATGTTCCGGCTGGAGACATTGGTGTTGGCGGCCGAGAAATTGGTTATCTCTTTGGACAGTACAAAAGAATTAAAAATAGATATGAGGCAGGAGTTTTAACTGGTAAAGGTTTAGACTGGGGTGGAAGTCTGGTCAGGACTGAAGCTACAGGTTATGGTTTAGTCTACATACTGGAAGAAATGCTTAAGGAAAATAAAATTTCTTTAAATGATAAAAAAGTTGTTATTTCCGGTTCCGGTAATGTTGCTATCTATGCTAATGAAAAAATAACTCAGCTGGGAGCTACAGTTGTAGCAATGAGTGATTCCTCCGGTTATTTATATGATGAAAACGGAATCGACCTTGATCTGGTTAAAGAAATCAAGGAAGTTGACCGCGGCAGAATTAAGGAATATTTAGAAGAATATCCTGATGCCGAATACTATGATAACTGCAGTGATATCTGGTCAGTTGACTGTGACATAGCTCTTCCCTGTGCAACTCAAAATGAAATGGACGCAGAGGGAGCCCAGAAATTAATTGATAATGGAGTAATTGCAATTGGTGAGGGTGCAAATATGCCTTTAACTCCAGAAGCTATTAAGCTGGTTAAAGATAATGATCTCTTCTATATTCCCGGTAAAGCTGCCAATGCTGGTGGTGTTGCAACTTCTGCTATCGAAATGACTCAAAACGCAATGTTCGATGAGTGGACATTTGATAAGGTTGATCAGGAGCTGCAGAAAATAATGGTTGGTATTTATAAAGATGCAAGTGCAGTTGCTAAAGAATACGGTATGGAAGGTGACCTGGTTGCAGGAGCTAATATTGCCGGTTTCCTAAAAGTTGCAAATGCAATGTTAGATCAGGGTGTAGTTTAAATGAAATAATTAATTAAAATTAGAAATAAATTGAAACACTAAAATCCCGCCTGGCAAATTAATGCTGAGCGGGATTTTTTTAGCTTAAATAATTTATGATTTTAATGATTTACTTTTAAAGCTGCTTTCAACTTTATCTTCCAGCTTGATTATGAATCTCTACCAAACATTCTATCAAGCACCATTGCGATAATCACAACTCCAAGACCAGCTTCAAATCCTAATCCAATGTTAACTGTATTTAAAGATCTTAAAACAGGTTTACCAAGCCCGCCGGCTCCAATCATTGCCGCGATTACAACCATTGATAAGGAAAGCATAATACACTGATTAATCCCCATCATAATCGAAGGCATTGCTCCCGGCAGTTCAATTTTAAATAAAATCTGCCACCAGTTTGCCCCAAAAGCATGACCTGCTTCTTCTAACTCTTCATCCACCTGTTTAATTCCTAAATAAGTCAATCTGATTGGAGGTGCAATTGCAAAAACAACTGTGGCAATTACTCCCGAAACATTTCCCAGGCCGAAGAACATCAGTGCCGGAATTAAATAAACAAAAGGAGGAATTGTCTGCATGAAGTCTAAAATTGGTCTGGTTATTAAGTCAATTATTTTATTGTGAGCTTTTAAAATCCCAATCGGAATACCAATTATAAGTGCAACTAAAACTGAGGTAATAATTGAGGCCAGTGTTATAACTAAAGGTTCCCACATTCCAATATTCAATACAAGTCCCAGTCCAAGACCCACAAAAACTGCCAGTCTTTTCCCCTTAAGCTTCCAGGCAGCAGCTGCAAAAATCGCTATCAAAACTAGAGGATGTGGATAGGATAAAACTGTTTCCACTGAACCAACAATTATCTCTATAATTGAAGAAAAACTATTTAAAGGTCCGCTGAAATTATTTATTAAAAAGTTAACCAAATTTTCTATCCAATTCCCGATTGGAATTTTGGTTGTAAAAAATTCTATAATAGTGTTAATAATAATCACATCCTTATTAAATTTTAACTGGCGGTATCATTTTGATACCACCAGCATTTATTATGATAAATTTTTCAGTCTAATATATTTTTAAAATAAAGCATCTATATTTTCTTAGTTATTTACTGCTAACTTTTTCTGCAATTACTTTTCTGGCCATTCTTCCATCAGTACTTTTGACTCCGAATACCCACTGATTTACAATATCTAAGTTATTTGCAATCCACTCTTCGGCAATTTTTTCAGGCTGACGTCCTTTGTTTTGATATTCATCAATCCAGACATTTTGAATGGGTGCAGTTACCTTAAACTGTTCTAATAATTTATAAAAATTAGGGTTCTCTTCCTGATAACCCTTTCTAGCTACAGTATAAACACTGTCGCTTTTACCCCAAATACCTTCAGGATCATCAAGATATTTTAAATCGAACATCAGGTTCATATAGTGTGGTTTCCAGCCGTTAAATGCAATCCATTCTTTGCTATTAACTGCTCTTTTAACTGCTGAAAGCATTCCAGCTGTTGAACTAGACTGCAGAGTCCAATCTTTTAAGCCATAGTTGTTATTTTTAATGGCATCCTGAATAACAATATTTCCTGCATTACCGGGTTCAAGACCATATATCTTACTGCCAAACTTATCAGCATATTCTTTTAAATCTGACATAGATTTTACTCCGGCTTCATATACATATTCAGGTACAGCGGTTTTATATACTACATCTTCTAAATTCACACGTACATTATGAAGCACACCTTTTTTCTGATATTCACTAAATGTTTTCTCCATTGTCGGCAGCCAGTTACCCAGGAATACATCCAGATCTTTGTTTTCTAAACTTTTAAAAATTACTGTTTCTGGAGCAGCTGTCATTTCAGTTTCATAGCCCAGATACTCTGCAACTTTTGCTGCTACATGAGTTTTAACGGTAACTCCAGGCCACTGAACATAACCAAACCTAATTGTATCTTCTGCTGCCTGAGCCTGTGGTACTGCAGCAAATAGTCCAAATCCTAGTAGAACGATTAGTAAAGTTGAAATTAATTTTTTCTTATACATTTATATCCCTCCAGAGATATTATTTATTAATTTAACCTAAACTGAATTAGCAAATTTATATAAAAGTTTAAAATTAAGCTAAATTAAAGTTTAAACTTTTTCTGATGCCAGATTTGCTACCACATTTGTTTTAACAATTATTCCCTTTAATTTATCATTTTCATCAAGCACAGGCAGAGGTGTATCTATATCTGCAATTTTTGAGAATAAATCGTTGACACTTTCTTCTGGCTCAGCAATTGGAACCTCTTTAATAATTTCATCTAAATTTTCCTTGTCTTTATTCAAGGATTCAACAACATCTTCGATGGTAACAATTCCTCTGTATTTTCTGTTTTCACCTAGCACAAAAATACTGCCCAGCTCATTATGTCTCATTTTATGGAGTGCAGTTCTTAACCCATCCTGCTTATAGAGCACAGCTCTCGCTTTATCCATAATATCTTCAGCAGTTAAAACACGGGAACGGTTAACATCCTGAACAAATTCAGCTACATAATCATTTTCAGCGTTTGTCAGAATCTCTTCGTGATTACCTACCTGAACAATTTCTCCATCTTTCATAATTGCAATTCTATCACCAAGTTTTAGTGCCTCATCCAGGTCATGAGTAATAAAGACAATGGTTTTATCTATATGTTCATATAAGTCTAAAAGCTTATCCTGCATATCTTTTTTGATCAATGGGTCAAGGGCACTAAATGGCTCATCCATCAGCAGAATATCTGTATCTACAGCCAGTGCTCTGGCAAGACCAACTCGCTGCTGCATTCCACCACTGAGTTGATCAGGTTTCTGGTCCTCATAGCCTTCCAGTCCAACCTGCTTAAGAGCGGTCATCGCTTTTTCTCTTCTCTGTTCTTTGTCCATTCCCTGAATTTCTAAACCAAATTCAGCATTTTCTAAAACTGTCCGGTAGGGAAAGAGGGCAAAGTTTTGAAAAACCATTCCAAACTTTTCTTTTCTAAACTCGCGCAGCTCGTTCTTATTAAGATCCATTATATTTGTTCCATCGATCTCTATAGTGCCGGCTGTTGGCTCAACCAGTCTATTTAAAGTTCTGAGCAGAGTTGATTTACCACTACCAGAAAGGCCCATGATTACAAATATCTCACCTTCTTCTACTTCAAAACTGGCGTTATTAATTCCGACGGTGGCACCTGTTTTTTCTAAAATATCATCTTTACTTTTTCCGTTTTTTAGCATTTCAATTTCTTTTTGGCCTTTACCGTCAAAAACTTTATAAAGATTTTCCGCTTTTATTTTCAATATTTTCACCTCTTTATTTGGTTTTTGCCAGAAAATTTAATGGCATTAAAAAAGGTTTAGAAAATGTTCTCACAGAACAAATTCTAAACCTTATGATTAAAATTATCGTTCATTTAATTATTATCAGCAAGAAAATGACTCTGATAATAACGCGGGATAAAATCAACCCGCTTGCTTAACTCCTTAACAAGAATAACAAACTGGCTCCAGTCTGTCAAACCGATGGCTAAATTAAAAATTGTCATTAAATTTATAATATATTTAACTGTTTAACTCATTCAGACTAAAGTTGCGGTTTATTTTTTCAGCGGCAGCCAGTCAATTACAGTCTGAATTTTCTTATCCCAGTACCACCACTCATGGGCAGCATTTTCTTCTTCATATTTTAATTTAATACTATTTTTGCTGCAGAATTTTTTAAATTTTTGATTATCCTGATATAAAAAGTCTTCAGTCCCACAGCACTGATATAATTTTGGAATTTCAGCCTGGCGGCCTTTTAACCTTTTAAGTAAATAAAATAAATCATTATTTGAATTCTTTACTTTCTCTAAATCTCCAAAAATCCATTTAAATTCCTCATAGAGTTCTCCTGCTTCATTTTTATTTGTAACATGTTCGGCCATATTTACGGCTCCTGATAAACTGGCAGCAGCGGTAAAACGCTCCGGCTGATTTAAGGCGAGTTTAAAAGCACCATAGCCTCCCATTGAAAGTCCGGCAACAAATGTATCTTCTCTTTTATTGCTGAGCGGCAGTATTTTTCCCAATTTCTGAGGCAGCTCCTGACTGAGGTAAGTAAAATAATTCTGTCCCATTGCCATATCAGTATAAAAACTACGGTGAACATTAGGCATAATCACAGCCAGTCCAGCATCTTCTGCATATCTTTCTATTGAACTCCGCCGCATCCAGGAGCTGTGGTCATCAGATAAGCCATGCAGCAGATATAATACAGGATATTCATCTTCAAATTCTCGGATAACATCTCTTTCAGATTTACCTACTTTTTTGTACTTCTCAGGTAAAATAATATTAACTGGAGAAGCCATACCTATACTATCACTAAATAAATTTAATTCTAAAAGTGCCATAAAAATCCTCCTATTTAGTTCTTTATTTATTATTATAATTATTCTAAACTTTAAATATTCCTGCCTAAAAATTTAATTAATATGTGAATTATTTCTTTTGAACCAGGTCCAAATCGGGCGCTTTGGACCTGGTTCAAAAAGATTTGACTTTAGCTCTAGGCTGGGTTATACTAAAAGAGCTGACTAAAAAAATTAGTGTTTTATAACTTAATAGATAATATAGCAACTAAGCCCTGACTATATAAATGTAGTCGGGGTTTTTTAGCGTCTACTTATATAAGTATAGATTTATCAACCGGATGCAGTATTATTT
>NZ_QBLR01000424.1:0-2265 GCF_003070835.1 Halanaerobium sp.
ATCTAGGACTGCTCCTTTAGAAGCTGAGCCAACTAATTTTGAATAACGCTTTAAATAACCGCTAATATCAGGAACAAATGGTTCTACTTTATCCATTCTGGCTGCTAATTCTTCTGCTGATAATTCTACTTCCAGAATAAATTTATCCATATCGATATGAATTATATCTCCTTCTTCTAAAGCTGCTATTGGTCCCCCGGCAGCTGCCTCAGGTGAAACATGACCGATTGCTGCTCCTCTGGTAGCACCGGAGAAACGCCCATCAGTAATTAAAGCCACACTGTCATCAAGTCCCATTCCTGCCAGAGCAGAAGTTGGAGCAAGCATTTCTCTCATGCCTGGACCACCTTTTGGTCCTTCATTTTTAATAACTACCACATCACCGGGCTTAATCTCACCATTATTAATAGCTGCAATTGATTCTTCTTCACTGCTGTAAATTCTTGCCGGTCCGCGGTGCTCCATCATTTTTGTAGCTACAGCTGCTCTTTTGACAACTGAACCTTCTGGAGCCAGGTTACCTTTTAAGACAGCCAGACCTCCCCGCTCGTGATAGGGATTAGCGAGAGGACGAATTATCTCATGGTCAACAAAATTAATTACCTCTAAATTTTCTCTTAATGAGCTGCCGGTTACAGTGACTGTATCTAAATTAATCAGATCACCTTTTACCAGTTCATTGATAACTGCATGGATCCCACCGGCTGAATTTAAGTTTTCCATGTGGTTTTTACCGGCCGGAGTTAAGGAACAGATATGTGGTACCTGATCACTAATCTGATTAAATTTATCTAAAGGAAGCTCAAGACCCGCCTCATGAGCAATTGCCGGTAAGTGCAGAGCAGTATTGGTTGAACAGCCTAAAGACATATCAACAGTTATTGCATTGGCAAAAGACTCCTCTGTTAAAATATCAGAAGGTTTGATATCTTCTGCAACCAGCTTCATTACTGCTCTACCTGCTGCTTTGGCCAGTCTGATCCGATCAGCTTTAACTGCCGGAATAGTTCCGTTACCAGGTAAGGCCAGTCCTAAAACCTCTGCCAGTGAGTTCATCGAATTAGCTGTAAACATCCCGGCACAGGAGCCAACTCCCGGACAGGCAGAGCGTGCAATCTGATCCAGCTCTTCTGCTTCCATGTCTCCAGAAGTTACAGAACCAACTGCCTCAAAGACATTGTGCAGGTCAATTGCTTCTCCACAGTGGCTGCCGGGCTCCATTGGTCCACCACTGATTACAATAGCTGGAATATCTAATCTGGCTGCTGCCATCATCATCCCCGGCACAATTTTATCACAGTTTGGGATTAAAACTAATCCATCCAGCTGATGTCCATTGACAACTGCTTCGACTGAATCTGCAATAATTTCACGACTGGCCAGAGAATAATTCATACCGCTGTGGCCCATTGCTATTCCATCACAGACACCTATTGTACCAAAACTCATTGCTGTTCCACCTGCTGCTGTAATTCCATGTTCAACAGCATCTTTAATTCTATCTAAATGTTTGTGACCGGGAATTATATCATTGGCCGAATTGGCAATTCCGATCAGAGGTTTATTTATATCATCATCATCAAGACCCAGGGCATAGAGTAAAGATCTATGGGGAGCTCTTTCTATACCTTTTTTTATCTTATCACTTCTCATTTTATTCCTCCTACTGCTAACTTCTTTTTGAAAAGTACTATTTTTTATTCTATTTAATCATTATAGATTTCTGTACCACTAGAGTTGGCAATTTTTCTAAATTTAGCAATCAGCTCGGTTGTTTTACTGCCGACACTGCCTTCACCAATTTTACGGCCGTCTACTTCCACTACCGGAATAACTTCAGCTGCAGTTCCACTTAAAAAGCATTCAGCTGCATTAAAAAGGTCATGTCTGGTAAAGAGTTCTTCTTTTACTTCCAGTCCCATCTCTGCTGCAATTTCGAGCACAACTTCTCTTTTGGTTCCTTTAAGAATACCTGCATACCTTGGTGGAGTTGTGATTGTATCTTCTTCTATAATAAAGATATTATCTCCTGTACACTCTGCTACATAACCGTCGGTATTTAAAATAATGGCCTCAGGTGCTCCCTGCTGGTTGGCTTCTATCCTGGCCATAATATTGTTTAAATAATTTAAAGATTTAATTCTGGGATTAACCATCTCTGGTCCATTCCTACGAGTTGGAACTGTTACTAATTTTAAGCCTGTCTTATATAATTCTTCTGGATAAAGCTGAATTGCACTGGCAATAATAACAACTGTAGGTTCC
>NZ_QBLR01000049.1:0-19865 GCF_003070835.1 Halanaerobium sp.
ATATTATAGTATATTCCAAAAGAAAAAGTCCTGAGAAAAATTCTCAGAACCTATCAGCTTACTACTTTTATTTTAATAAAAATTACTAATTCAGCGCGGGTTACATATTTCGACATAAATCGGGTGGTTCACGGTGCGTGTACGTTTTAAAGATTCGGTTCGGTCATCTTTTTAGGATCCACGTGTTTTTCGAATTCCTCGGCAGTTAAATAGCCAAGACTTACTGCAGCTTCTTTTAGGCTTGAATCCTCTCTAAAGGCCTTCTGAGCAATCTCTGCTGCTTTATCATAGCCAATTACCGGGTTCAATGCAGTAACCAGCATTAAACAGCTCTCCAGATAGGACTCGATCTGATCTTTATTGGCTTCAATTCCTTTTAAACAGCGCTGATTGTAGGAACTGACAGCATCACCGAGCAGTCTGATTGACTGCAGTATATTGTAAATAATTAGAGGTTTAGCAACATTGAGCTGAAAATTGCCGCTGCCTCCACCAAGATTAACAGCTGTATCATTGGCCATTACCTGAGCTGACGCCTGAAATAAGGCTTCTGCCTGAGTTGGATTTACTTTTCCCGGCATTATTGAACTGCCGGGCTCATTTTTAGGAATATTAATCTCACCGACACCACAGCGGGGACCGGAGGCCAGCCAGCGGGTATCATTGGCCAGCTTCATTAAAAAAGAAGCTGCTGTTTTTAAAACCCCACTCAAATTAACAAAACTATCATGAGCTGCAATTCCGGCAGATTTGTTTTCAGCAGCCACATAATTATTTTCTGTTTCCAGATTAATATACTTAACTGCTTTTTCGGCAAAGCCTGCTTTGGTATTTAAACCCGTACCAACAGCGGTTCCTCCCAGAGGCAGTTTTTTTAAATATTTAAGACTATCTTTGAGCATCTGAGTAATATCGCTTAGCTGAGAGGCATAAGCTGCAAACTCCTGTCCCAGTGTAATTGGGGTTGCATCCATCAGGTGGGTTCTCCCCACCTTAACCAAATCGGCATATTTTTCCGCCTTCTCTGCCAGCACTTCCTTCAAATCTTCAAAAATCGGAAGCAAAAAGTCTTCCACTCTGCCGACAGCCGCCAGGGCCATCGCAGTTGGAAAAGTATCATTAGATGACTGAGACATATTAACATCATCATTGGGATGAACTGGCTTTTTACTTCCCGGCTCTTCTCCTGCCAGCTCTGAAATTCTATTTGCCAGCACCTCATTGACATTCATATTGGTCTGAGTACCGGAACCGGTCTGCCAGAGAGAAATGGGAAAATGCTGATCCAGTTCCCCAGCTATTAATTCCTCAGCTGCCCTTAAAACATAATCTCTTTTTTCTCTACTGATCAATCCCTGCTCATGGTTGGCCAGCACAGCCGCCTTTTTGACAATCCCATAAGCTCGAATTATTTCTAGCGGCATTTTTTCTTCACCAATTGGAAAATTCTCTACAGCCCTTGCTGTCTGTGCTCCATAAAGTTTATCAGCCGGTACTTTTACTTCCCCCAAACTATCCTTCTCAATTCTGTATTCCATAAAACACCTCATTTAAATTTTTGACTTAAACATAAGACTTAAACATAAACATTATCATCTTTTTCGTCACTATCAGCTGCTTCTGATTTCTGAGCAATTTCTGCTTCTTCAGCTGCCTTTTCCTCTTCTTTTTTCTCATCTTCCAGCTCCAGCTCTTCTAACTCACGCATTACCTGCTTTTCCTTTTCCGGGTCTACCTTATATAAATTTGTTTCTTCTTCAGCTTCGGCTTCCTGCTTTTGAGAACTTTCTTTCATATCAGCAGCAGCCGGATTTTGAGCAGTAATTAGAGAAGCTGCCCACTTGCCACAGCGGTCACCAGTTACTGCAATAACCCTTCCATCTGCAATAACTTTAATCACTTCACAGTTATTTGCACAGTCCTCACATTCAAAACTTATAGTTTCAAATTTTTCCTCAGTTAAATCAAAACCTCTAAAATTTGTTTTCTCTCCACTACGCTTAATATCTCTTTTAGCCAGCATTGCAATTCCAATCGCACCCATTACATCATGATGTTCAGGAACAATTACTTCAGCTTCAATCTCTTCTTCAAAAGCAGATTTGATACCGATATTGGCTGCAACTCCGCCCTGAAAAATAAATTTACCCTCTAAGACTCTATTTCTAACCAGGTTATTCATATAATTTCTGACCAGTGCTTCCGATAAACCTTTAATAATTTCTGGTTTGGTAAAGCCATACTGCTGTTTTGAAATCATATCAGATTCAGCAAAAACAGTACAGCGGCCGGCAATCCTAACATCCCGCTCTGCCTCCAGAGCCAGGCTGCCAAATTCTTCAATCTGAATTCCCAGTCTTTCTGCCTGATGGTCCAGAAAAGATCCGGTTCCAGCTGCACAGACAGTATTCATGGCAAAGTCAACCGCAATTCCATCTTCTACAATTATTAATTTAGAATCCTGACCACCAATTTCAAAAATAGTTCCGGCATCAGGATAATAATAGGTTGAGGCTCTGGCATGAGCAGTTATTTCATTTTTAACTGTATCAGCTCCGAGAACATAAGCAATTAACTGTCTGCCACTCCCGGTAACTCCAACTCCACTGATTTCATAATTAGCTAAATCAACTTCGTCCTTAAAATCTTTAAGTCCTTCTTTAACCAGATCAATTGGACTACCTGAGTTGCGGGTATAAAGCTTAAAAACAAGCCGGTTATCTTCATCTACTGCAACAATATTTATACTAACTGAACCAATATCTACTCCCAGGTAAAGATTTTGCATCTACATGACCTCCCTCATATCTTTTTCTTTGATCATATCTAAAAATGCTTCTACTCGGGTTAGTACATTTGCATCAGCGGTCTGCTCATCGATAGAAATTGTTAAGACTGGAATCTCATATTTTTCGGAAAGGTCGTCAATTACACTCTGTGAAACAAGTTCCGGCAGACAGCCGAAGGGTTTAAGATGAATAATCCCATCAAAGCCTCTCTCCTTAAAATTAATGGCATGTCCGATATTACTCCGGGCGTGACCCCCAATTTCAATTTCTATAAATTCCTCTCCCTTTTTTTCTATCTCCTCCAGCTCCTTACCGGTAAAAGGAAAGGCATTTTCTCTGATCCAGTCAGTTAAATACTGAGAGCGCTCAACTTCAAAACCAAAATAATTGACCTTTTCCTCAATCTGATTGTTGATAGACTGCTCCAGGACCACATAAATTTCTCCAATAATTCCAATCCGATAGCGATCTTCTTCAGCAGGAATGGAATCCTTAAATTTATTTAGTTTAGCTAAATATTTATTTCTAGTTTTTTCAATATCCCTGGCGGATTTAATCTGATAAAATTCTTCCTGAGCGTCCAGCCAGATTCTATTGATAACTCCATTCTCATTATATGCTCTTAAAACTTCTACCTGCTTTTCTACTTCATCTAAAGCCTTAGTTAGCTCATAAACAATTTTAATTGTCCGGGCCACCTGCAGCCAGGAACTGCTGCCCTTAAGCTTTTTTACAATCTCATAAAAGTAGCGGTAATCATCACGCGGAGAATCAATAACAATAACTTCTACCTCATCATAACCTAAATCTCTCAGAATTTTTTTATGTACTTCACCATAATAGCCAGCACGACAGGGACCATGTCCGCCGCTGGTCACCAGAGTATCCACATCTTTTTCCATCAGCTTTAAATAAATGCCTGTTATCACTTTAAAAGGAAAACAGGCAAACTCAGGGCTGTGTTTTACTCCCAGATCAATAATCTCTTTATTTGGTTTTGGCGGCATAACAACATCATGACCCAGTAATTCAAAAAGCTTTTTATAGACAATTGTTGGCCCCATATAAGGAAAGGATAATCTCATCTTTTTACTGCTCCTTTTTTAATCTGAGTAAATCAATAAAAGCCTCAATTCTGGTAATAATGTGGCTTTCTCCAGTCTGTTCATCAATTCTTAAAGTCATAAAAGCTTTATCATAATCTTTAGCATCAATTTCGAGAATCTGACCCAGCATCGAATCCGGACCACAGCCAAAGGCAGTAAGATGAATCACTCCATCTATTTTCTGGTTCTTAAAATAATGCTCGGCTGCTCCGTAAAGCTTATTGGTAAATTCCCAGAACATGGGCTTTCTCAGCTCAGCAAGCTCCTTTTCAATAATATCTTCTCTGACCATAGAAAAAGTATGAACCCGCACTCCCATTTCCTTAAGTTTATTAGTGATATCCATATTTATGTACTGATCATAAACATCATAGACATAACCAATCAGAGCAATATCAACAACTTCCTCAGTTGTAGAAGAATTCAGTTCCTCTTTTTGACTCTGAGGCAGTTTTGAACTATTTTCAAATTTTGAAATAAGTTTTTCCAGCACCTCAATTTTTTCTACTCCTAAAAAATCATCAACTAAATAACCTTTATAAAGTAAATTTCTGTACCGCTGCCAGAACTCTGCTGCTTTTTTGAGAGCAGTCTCCATCTCTTTTTTAGGAATTTTGAGCTCTTCTGCCAGTTTTTTGTGATTGGAAAATTGAGAAATATCATCACTTTCAGCTTCAATGATATCTGCAATCACTTCCGCCTTCAAAGAAGGTAGAGAATGTCTGATCATATCCGGCAGCCCTAAAAACTTGGGGCATAAGACTACATCTTCTCTAATAGTTCTAAATCGAGGCAGGAAAATGTAATCAACTTCTTTTTTGTCTAAATTTAACACATGACCAATCATCACCTTAATTGGCACACAAATCTCAGATAATGATTTTTTTACCCCCCTGTCTAACAAATCCCTTGAGGTCTTATCTGAAATTACAACCTTCAGCTTCAGTTCCGAAAAAAGTTTAAGCCAGAAAGGAAAATAATAATAATAAAGTAGAGCTCTGGGTATTCCTATTTTTATATTTTTCATATTTAACCTCCAGAATCTCTGTTGAGAATTATTTATAATTTATAAATATTTTATAGCAATTATTAAATAATTTCAAGCCAATTAAATACAATCAGAGCCATCAATTAAAATAGCTCTTTTTAATCTAATTACTATATCCCAGGGATCTGGACATTTTTTGTGAATATTCGACCACCAATTTTGCCAGTTGATTCATTCGGCTTTCTGTCATTCTGGTTATTGGCGCTGAAATACTAAAAGCCGCCACAACCTCTCCCCGATGATTAAAAATCGGGCCAGCAATACAGCGAATGTCTTCTTCCTGCTCCTCATCATCAACTGCATAACCCTGCTTTTTTACCTTTTTTAAATGGCTTAAAAATTCTTCAACACTGGTAATAGTATTTTCAGTATTTTTTTCCATTCCTTTTTCCTCTAAGATCTCCCTCACCTTTTTTTCAGGCAGGTGAGCCATAATTGCCTTACCCAGACTGGTCGAATGAGCCGGAACTCTTTTTCCAACCTGAGAATACATGCGAATTGTGGCCGTGCTCTCAACCTTATCCAGATAAATAACCTCTCCAGAATCCAAAATCCCAAGGTGAATGGTTTCTTTAGTTTTCTGCATCAATTCTTCTAAATAGGGGCGCACTCTGATCCTGCTGTCAATATCATTTAAAACTTTGGAACTTAATTCAAATAAATTAATCCCTGCAATATATTTATGGTTATCTTCATTCTTTTCCAGATAACCCCTAAATTTAAGAGTATCCAAAAGCCTGTAAACTGTGCTCTTGTGAATATCCAGCTCCCGACTGATTTCAGTTACTCCCATTCCATTCTCTTTTCCTACTATTAATTCCAAAATATCAAGTGCTCTATCAAGCGACTTTATTAACTGGTTTGGTTTTTTAGAAGCCATGATTCATTCCTTTCTAATCTCAAAATACAATAGTTTATTTTTTGAAAAATTTGCTGTTCTTCTCTAATACCTCGCTCAAATATCTCTGAAACCGTGACGGCCTTTTAGTTTTAATATAAAAATAGCCAATAGTTGAGGTGATCAAAGCACCAGCACAGTCTTCCATCAGATCAAACATGGTGTCGACAAGACCTGATTTCTGCATATTTAAGCCAAAAATAGTATCCATCCAGAATTCAAAAATCTCCCAGAAAACACCAATAGTTACTGCAAATGAAAAAGCAAAAACTGCTACAAAAATTGGACTTAAAACCACATCAATATTTTCATTTTTATTTAAAACATAGACCATTACAAAGCCAATAAAACCCATGCCCATCCCATAAATCAGATGCAGCATACTATCCCACCACCAGAAGCGGTAATAAAACTCTCGCTGTTCCCCCAGATACATTGAAGCAAATATGAAAACGATGATAATGAACTGAAGACCGGTAGGAATCTGCAGATAATTCTTATCAGTTAAGTAAGATGGTAGATAGATCAAAATAATTGCCAGTACTGAAGTAAAAAGGTTAAGCCAGTTTTCAGCTATAAAATTACCAACTACTGCGGCAAAAAGCAAAAAGAGAAAAAATCGTGTCAGATAAAGCTGTATCTTTTCCTGATCCATAAAATTTCCTTTCATTATTTAGATAAATCTTTTCCTGCTAGAATAAATCAACTTAACAAAATAGCATTTACTCAATAATTGATAAAATCTGATCCTGGTTTTTTTCTAGATCAGGGACATAACTTTTCATTAATTTTAAATTACCCTCGATTCTAAATTCTTCGGAATAAGCTGGAATCAGCACACTTTCAATTTCATCTAATTCAAGCTCCTGATCACCATAGATTAGTTTGCCTGATCCTTCGACTACTGTCAGGATATAAAATCTCTGCTGATCACCCTGATCCCGATAGGCTTTCTTTACATCGATAATATCAAGGGCAAATTTATCATTCAAACAGAAATAGCTGTAATCATAATCATCACCACAGACTTTAAGACCCTTTCTCTTTTCTGAACTTAATTTAAAATCAATAACATCCATTGCCTTTGACAGGTGCAGTTCCCTGCCGCGGCCGTAATCATAAACTCTGTAAGTTGTATCACTGCTCTGCTGAATTTCGGCCAGCATAATTCCAGCTCCTATCGCATGGAGCAGCCCGGCCTTAATAAAAAAGACATCGCCTTTTTCAACTTTAATCTTTTTAACATACTGATTAATCTCATCATTCTGGACTGCTTTTTTGAATTCACTTTCTGAGCAGTCTTCAGTTCCAATTACTAAATAAGAATCTTCATCAGCATCAATTACATACCAGGCTTCTGTTTTACCAGCCTCACCCGGGTATTTAGCAGCATACTCATCATCTGGATGAACCTGAATTGAAAGCTGAGCCTGTGCATCAAGGATTTTTAATAAAAGCGGAAATTCCTCTGCCTCTATTTCCTCACCCAGAATCTGCTGTGGATACATTGCTGTTAATTCTTTTAGGGTTTTTCCGGCAAGCTTTCCATTTTGAACAATACTCATTCCTGCTTCCTGAGCAGAAACATCCCAGCTTTCTCCAATCTGACCATCTACCTCTGGCAGATCATCTCTATAATTTTGAAGTTTCGTTCCTCCCCAGATTTTTTCTATATATTTGTGATCAAATTTTAGCGGATAAAACATATATTATTCCTCCCAATCTATATTTAAAAAATATTAATGTTTAAGTCTAAAAACATAAATAATTATTATAAACAAACAGTTTAGCCCTGCTTTATTTAAGCATTCAGTTTAACTTTTAATTTATCACCATCATTTATCTTTGCAGAAAGATTAACAGGTTCACCATTTAAAATCAACTGCATTTTCTGCTGCAGCTGCTTTGAGATCCCATAATTAATATAATCAAATACTCCTTCAACAGTTAAAGTGCGCGAAAAAGCTCTGATCTGATCTCCAGCCTGAATTTTGTAAGTTAAATCTACACTTTCTCCATTAACCTCTACTTCCCAGCGCTGGTTGGGAACACTCAGTTCACTGCCGTTGAAATAAAAATCAATTTCCTGATTACCTTTTTTCCGCAGTAAATTCCTGATAGTCAGACTCTCGTCTTCTTTTTCTTCAATCTGAAGTTTTAAACCAGCTTCTAAAGGACGATCAAGATCAACTTTTTTGCCTTCAGCTGTAGTCACAGAATAACGAGAGATTACTGCTTCCTCTTCTCTACCGTTGAAATTATATTTTATGCTTTCATTTTTAAAACTACCAGCAGGTAATTCCAGCAGCTGGGCCAGGGCATCCCTTACAGTCTCTGGAACTGTATATTCAATCTCAGCTCCGTCAACTAAATCCTGGTCTAAATTTACCAGACTGCCATTCTGAAAAACTCTGGTCCCAACTTTATTTTTAGTGCCGTTTAAATAGATCTGATAGCTGCACAAATCTGCAGCCGGGATAACATCCTTAATCTCTGCTTCAGCATTTTGGCCGGGTCTGCCGGCTTTAAAACTGATTCGGTCACCATTTGTTACCCGCTGCTTCAGTTTCGCCTCTTCCTGATTAAGCAGAATCTTAGCCGCAGTTCCCAGCTCACCTTTGACAGTCTTAAGCTCACCATTAACTGTCGCAGTAAGTCCCATTCCCGGTCGAGGACTGAGCTGCTCCATTTCGATATCAGCTGCCAGCAGTGTATCGGCAACTGTTGGTTGGGAGAGAGTAAGCAGATTAATTCGATCTCCATTTACCTCTACCTCAATAAAAACTGCCTTACTCTGTGTTTCCCTGGTGCTGACTGCAATCCCAAGTGGAGTTAAAGTCTGGGTAGTGTTGATCCCGCTTATCTCTCCTTCAATATTATTTAAGTCTTCTCTTTTTCTGATTCCAATTCTGCTTTCAATTATATCAATTTTTTCAGCAAACTTTTCCTTCAGCCCTGGTGTCAGACTTCCACCACCAATAAAAATCACAGCCTGTGGAGGTGCAGAATTGATTTCAAGAATACTTTCTGCAATCGAGCTGCTCAGCTGCTCCAGCTGTTCTTCAACTGCAGCCAGAACCTCATCTTTATTTAATTCCAGACTCTCACCCAAAATAGTTTTGACTGCTAAAACTTCATCTTCTAAGAGACTGCATTTTACCTTTTCTGCATTATTATAATCAATTAAAAACTTTTCTGAGATAATCTCTGTTATCTCATCACCGGCCACCGGTACCATCGCATAACCTGAAATAGAACCACTCCTAGTAATCGCAATATCAGAAGTACCGGCTCCTATATCAACCAGAGCCAGATTGAAATTACTCATCGCCTCTGGAATTACTACCTGAGAAGCAGCAATTGGCTCCAGAGTCAGGTGTTCAACTTCCAGACCAACTCTGTTAATTACAGAAAGCAGAGAATCAATAACAATTCTGGGCAAAAAGGTAGCAACAAGTTCAACTTCCATATTTTTACCCCGCTGTCCTAAAAGATGACCCAGTTCCATTCCGTCCAGCCTGTATTTGCGGACTGTATAGCCAACAAAGTGGTAATCTACTGCCTTAATTTTATTTTTCTTAGTTTCCAGCCCCTGACTTTGATAAGCCTGCTCCTGCTGCTGATCGTTTTTGAGCTCAGCCTGAGCCTTCTGAATAGTTTTTAATTCCAGAGTTTTGAGATCTTCTTCTTCTATATATCTGCTTCTTTCCAGCTCAATATTATGGCTTTTAGTTACTGTTTTTAGAGCTCTTCCCGCAGCTGCAATGGCCACATTTTTTAAAGTCAGCCCGGATTTTTCTTCCAGTTCCTTTTTTACTTCGGCCACAGCTTCTGCCACCCGGGCCACATTATGTATTTGACCATCAAGCATTGCTCTGGTCTGATGTTCTCGCACAGCAGAATTAACAATTTGATAGCCAGTTTCAGTTTCTTTTATTAAAATTCCAACAATTGTTCTGGTGCCAATATCCAGAGCAAAGGTAATCTCACTGGTCATAAAG
Source organism: Halanaerobium sp. (assembly GCF_003070835.1). NCBI lineage: Bacteria > Bacillati > Bacillota > Clostridia > Halanaerobiales > Halanaerobiaceae > Halanaerobium > Halanaerobium sp. The sequence goes on from NZ_QBLR01000049.1 coordinate 9,843, forward strand.
ATATTCCTCCCTGTAAACATTTAATAAAAATAAGTAAATTTAATTTTCCTACCTGCTAATTATATTCTATATTCAGGTAGATATCCCTTTAAATTAATCGAAGAAAAATCATCTGAAGCTGCTTAAATAAAGAAAACTATCTTCCCAATCAACTTAGAAAGATAGCTTAAAAAATCGGATTAAATTTTTATTTAAACCAAAGTATTTTATTAGAAAATATATTAAACAATCACCTTAGTAATTACAATATTCATGTGCTTTAAAAGATCCAGTTCCTTATCCAGCTCATTACCTTCATCATCTTCGATTAATCTGAGAACCGGTCTGGTCGGAAACCCTACATTCTGAGTTCTGACTACCGCCCGATGCCCACTGCTTAAAATCACTTCCGAACCATTGGGATAAAAAGAAACCTGAGGCAAAAACTTTTTAACCAGTTGATAATCAAAGAGCTGTTCTGTATGGTTCATAATATACTCAGCTGCTTTATAGGTCGGCCATCTATCTCTGTAAACTCGATCACTGGTTAAGGCATCAAAAACATCAGCAATAGCAGCTACCCGGGCAAATTCGTGGATCTCATCACCTTTAAGCCCTCTAGGGTAGCCGGAACCGTCAACCCGCTCGTGATGTGAGTAAACAACTATTCTTGACAGGGGACTAATTGACTCAATCTGCTGCAGGTAGTTAAATCCTAACTCCGGATGATTTTTTATTATTTCAAACTCATGATCTGTTAATTTAGCCGGCTTGTTTAAAATCTCCTCAGGAATAAGGGTCTTACCAATATCATGCAGCATCCCTCCCATTCCAAGTTTAAAAAGCTCACTTTTACTGTAACCGAGCATTTTACCGAGGGCTATACAGACCACACTAACATTTACTGAATGCTCATAAGTATAATCACTGGTGCTTTTTAGACTTACTAGATTTAATAAAACATCCTCATTTAGAACCAGCTCATCAGTAATATCTTCAACAACATTCTTTAGGTCATTAGTATTTAAATCTATAAAACCATTTTTGATCCTGTCAAAGGTATTGGTAACTATTTTCTTTCCGGTGCGCCTGGTGCTGTCTTTAATTGCATCATTGATTTCAATATCATATGAATACCTATCTTCAATATAAAGATGTTTTATCCCCAGCTCTAGCAGCTTACTTTTATATTTATATAAATTATTAACACCTTTATTTAGTAGTATATTTCCATTTTCATAAATTGGTTTGGCTAATTCCATATCTTCTTTTAGATTTTCTGTTAAGACTAAGCGCATATACTATAATCCTTTCCCCAAAATAGTTAAAATAATTTTCCCTAAAAACTATTTTCTATAAAAATTGTTTAATTCCTCTTTAATTGCTAAAATAAAGCTGAATTATTTTCTTTTAACTATTAAACAGATATTATTTTTACTTATGAACATTTTTATGAATTATCTGCTCCTCTTCTCTCGGCTCAGAAACACCCAGAGCTCCTCTTACTTTACAGTATTTAGCTGCTGTTTTCAGTCCTTCAGCCAGAGCATGATGATAATCTTTTTCGTTTTTTGCCAGAGAAGTTAAAAAAGCTGCTGTTAAGGCATCACCTGCGCCCAGAGTATCAACTGCTTCAACAGGCAGGGACTTTTCTCTAATTATTTCTTCTCCAAGCTGCATCAGAACACCGTCTTCACCCAGGGTTAAAATAACAGCCTCAAGCTCAAACTGAGAAAGCCAGTCTAAAAAGGCTTCCGGGTCCTCCTGACTCTTACTTTCTGAGAAAAAAGCAATATCTACTCTGGGGATGATATCCCCAATATATTCCCTGTTTCTGAGGTAAGAAAAATCAAATGACAGTTTAGTCTTATAGTGCAGCTTTGGTAGGTAATTTTCAAAATAGGAATAAATATTACTGTGGACAATTTTAGAATTTTTGATAATCTCCAGCACATTTTTATTGATTTTTAAATTTTTATAGACTCCCTTATCAACTGCCTCAATAACCGCTTCCGAACCCTGACGACGGACAATTGACAGTGCATTCCTTCCTTTTCTAATATCATTAACAGGATAGGCAACTTTTTCTTTTTTTAAAGTTTCATATAAAAATTTAGCATTCTTATCTGTCCCAAAAACTCCATAATAAGCTGCTTTAGCTCCCAGTCTTTTGGCGATTACAGCCGTATTATAGGCTCCTCCCCCGGCGTAAACTCTCTTTTCCTCCGGGTAATAGTCTGCTATATTATCACCTACAGAAAATATATCATACTGCATAATTATTCCTCCTCAGTTTTGATTTTTTTAGTTGAAATCATTCAGTCTAAACTTATTTAACCATTCTATTAAACTCTGCAAATTCCTTAATCGGTTTGATCTTTTCAACAATTAATGGAATAACTACCAGCTGAATAACGATTCCTGGAATTCCAGTTACAAATGCCCCTTGCATAAAAGGAATAAAGGGAGGATTAAAATCAAAGATTGGTCCAACAGCTATTAACGCCAGTCCATAAACAAAACGTCCCAAAATCATGGCAGCAATTAAACTCAAATATATATTTTGAGATTTATTAGAATAAAGATAGCCAGCAATTAGACCAAAGGCTGCCAGTTCAAAAGCCATGAGAAAGGTAATCGGCGGCATTACTGGCGGCATTGCAAAGAGCAGAGTGCTGAACAGAGGGGTAATAAAGCCGATTAAAGTTCCATAAAAGGGGCCTAAAATTAAAGCTGTTAAAAATACCGGAATATGCATCGGAGAAATTAAATTCCCCAGAGTTGGACTTCCAGCCAGATTAACCAGCCGCGGTAAAATCAGACCCAGAATTAATAAAAAACTTGCCCAAACTAACTTTCTTGTTTTATTTTTCAAAGTGACCACTCCAAATTTTATATATTATTTAAATTGAATACTTTCAATCAGTTTTTCTATTAGCTGACGCTGTTCAGCCCTATTTTCAGCACCAGGTTTAAAACTCAACTTTAAAAGCTGCTGCTGATCTTTCTGACTAATAAAATAATCAAGCTTAAATTCCTGACTGCGGTTTAACTGCAGCTGATAAATATCAAGCTGCTCATCTGCAATAGTTCGTTTTTCTACCTGATAGCCATTTTCTTCAGCCTCGATGGCAGCATAATTAAACTGTTTACGAGCCGTTTCCATAAAGTTTTTGGAACTCAAATCTTCAAAATAGATTTCTGCATTTAAGTCTTCAGCACTCAGCTGATATCTAAATTTGACCTCCTGTTTTAAAGCCCTCGCTTCATTTAAATTCCAGCTTTTTGGATAGGAAAAGGAAATCAAACTGTTTTCAAAGTGACTAAACTCGTTTCTCTCAGGCATGGTTAAGCCCTGATCACTGCCTTCCCGATTATTATTTTCAGCAGTCTTTTTTGACTTCTGCTCAGCAATGTATTCCTTGAGATATTCAATTCTACTTTCCGGAATTGGATGAGTCTGAGTGAATTCTAAGAGCTTAAAATTGTTACTGTTTTCTTTAAAAATCTGCATCAGCTCGATCAATCCCTGCGGATCATAACCACTGCGGAGCATTAGATCGACCGCATAGATATCTGATTCCTGCTCCTGCTCCCTGGAATAACCATTGGCAATTAAATTTTGAGCGACATTGGTCATTGTCTGGTAGTCATTATCTGTAAAATGATTAAAAAGTAGATTTAATAGTGATAGCCCCAGGTTTCTTTCTAAATCCTCGGTCAGGTGTTCTTCTACAGCATGTCCCATCTCATGTGCAATCAGACCGGCCAGCTGATTTTCGGTACTCAATTCCTGCAGCAGCCCCTCAAAAAGCATTATATTACCGTCACCTATATAATAGGCATTAATCGTCTGATCGTCAATATGGTGGACCTTAAATTCCTCATCTTTAAATTTATCTGCGATCACATTTGCCTCCAATCTTTTAAGAGTTTCATACTCCAGACTGCCGGCTCGAAATTCTGTAATCCTGTATTCTTCATCTAAATCTTTGTACAGCCTCTCTGCTACATCTTTCTCATAATCAGAAAAAGCTGAAGCAGTTGAAATACTAATGATACTAATTAAAAAGACTGTTAAAATTACTGTCAAAACTTTATCTAAAGCAAAATTTGATTTTCTCACTTTATACCCTCCAATCTTTAGTAGTTTACTTATATATTTATTGTAATACTTTTTCGGCAAAAATAAAACCCCTAATTTAGAATTATTTTGCTCACTAAATCAGAGGCTATTTTTGAATAATTTTCTATTTAACTATTTTTATTTCTGAGCTAAAAACTTTCTTTCTTCTTTGATAACTCGTTTACTTTCCTCAAATGCCGGGCCACCCTTAGTTGCATGCGAATTAACTGCAGCCTCGACAGATAACTTTTCTTTTAGTTTATCAGCATCAACCTTAAGGTAGTCTCCTAAAATTTCTTCCCATTCCGGCTGCTCAAGCTGATCGAGCTCTTTCTGCTTCTGGGAGGCAAAAAGCACAGCCTCTCCGACAATTTGATGTGCCTGACGGAAGGGAATACCATTTTCAGCCAGAAAATCAGCCAGCTCGGTTGCATTTAAAAAGCCTGTGGCTGCAGCCTGCTGCATCGCTTCTTTTTTAACTGTCATAGTCTTTAACATTTCTGGATATAGTTCCAAAATAACTTTCAGAGTATCTACACTGTCAAAAAGGCCTTCCTTATCTTCCTGTAAGTCCTTATTATAAGCCAGCGGCAGACCCTTAATAGTCAGCATCAGCTGATTTAAGCTGCCGATAACCCGTCCGGTTTTACCTCTTACCAGCTCGGCCAGATCCGGATTTTTCTTCTGCGGCATAATTGAACTGCCGGTTGTGTACTGGTCGGCAAGCTCGATAAAGGAAAATTCTTTTGAATTCCAGAGGATCACTTCTTCACTTAAGCGGCTCAAATGCAGCATCAGATTCGAAGCAACAGAAAGAAATTCCAGCACAAAATCCCGATCACTGACTCCATCCATTGAATTTTCGCAGGCCCGCTCAAAGCCAAGCTCCTGAGCCGTAAAATCACGGTCTAAATTAAATGAGCTGCCGGCCAGAGCTCCAGAACCCAATGGTGAGACATTGATTCTTTTTAGAGCATCCTGAAAACGCTGATAGTCCCGCTTTAACTTAAAATAATAGGCAAGCAGGTGATGACCAAAGGTTAAAGCCTGAGCCCGCTGCAGGTGAGTGTAACCGGGCATTACAGTTTCTGCATGCTCTTCTGCCAGCTCAAGCAGCACCTGCATAAACTTAAGAATCATTTCCATTATCTGTTCGGTCTGATCTCTTAAGTAAAGCCTCATATCAACTGCAACCTGATCATTCCGGCTGCGGCCAGTATGGAGTTTACCTCCGACTGCACCAATTTTAGCAGTCAGTCGGGCTTCCACCAGGCTGTGGATATCCTCGGCTTCCTTAAAATCAAAAGTTCCCGCTTCTAATTCAGCTTCAAGATCTTTTTTGACAGCTTTTAAGCCTTCAGTTATTTTTTCCACCTCGGCAGCAGTTAATATCTCCTGTTTACCCAGCATTTTAACATGGGCCAGACTGCCCTCTATATCATATTCCATTAAATTAATATCAAAAGGAAGAGAGGCATTAAATTGATCCATCAGCTCAGATGTATTTGCCTCAAATCTTCCTCCCCATAATTTACTTTTTGCCATCTATTTTTCTTCTCTCTTTTTCTGATTTGCTACCTGTAAGGGTAAAGCCCAGAGGTTAATAAATCCTGGAGCTGATTTATGATCAAAATTATCACTTTCATCATAAGTTGCCAGTCCGTGATCATATAATGAATACTCAGATTTTCTACCGGCCAAAGTGCAGTTTGCTTTGTAAAGCTTAACTTTAACTGTCCCGGTTACTGTTTCCTGAGACTTTTCAACAAAGGCATCTAAAGCATCTCTTAAAGGTGAGAACCAGAGACCGTTATAAGTTAATTCAGCGTATTTAGCTGACATTTCAGCTTTGTAATTTTTGGTGTCACGGTCTAAAGTTAAATCTTCTAAAGCTTTGTGAGCTGTAATTAAAATTTCACCGGCAGGTGCTTCATAAATCTCTCTCGATTTAATTCCAACCAGTCTGTCTTCTAACATATCGATTCTACCGACTCCGTATTCAGAACCAACTGCATTTAACTTTTCTACCAGGTCAATCGGAGACATCTTTTCTCCATCAATTGCTACTGGAACTCCTTTTTCAAAATCAATTGTAATATATTTCGGCTGATCTGGAGTATCATCTACATCTTTAGTCCACTGATAGGCATCTGCAGGCGGCTCAGCCCAGGGATCTTCTAAGACTCCACATTCAATACTGATTCCCCATAAGTTCTGGTCGATACTGTAGGGACTGTCTTTGGTCGCCTTAACCGGAATTCCATTTGCCTCAGCATATTCAATCTCTGCATCTCTGGAAACAAATTCCCAGTCTCTTAAAGGTGCGATAATTTCCATTTCTGGAGCCAGAGCTTTAAATGAAACTTCAAAACGAACCTGGTCATTACCCTTACCTGTACAGCCGTGAGCTAAAGCATCTACTCCCTCTTTTTTTGCGATTTCTACCATTCTCTTAGAAATCAGCGGCCGAGCCAGTGCTGTTGCCAGGGGGTACTTCTCCTGGTACATTGCGTTCACTTTAAGTGCAGGGTAAACATAATCGGTAATAAACTCTTCTCTTATATCATCAATATAAGCCTTAGAAGCACCTGTTGCCATAGCCTTCTCCTCAACTGCATCCCAGTCCTGAGGCTGGCCTAAATGAGCGGTATAAGTAATAATTTCTGCATCATATTTGTCCTGCAGCCACTTAATCGCCACTGAAGTATCAAGTCCACCTGAATACGCCAACAAAATTTTCTTAATTTCTTTTTCTGCCATTTTAAATATTCCTCCTTAGATTTTCTGCTCTCTTTTCAATCCTCAACAAATCAGACCAACAATTTTCTTTAAATATATTTTCAGCAAAAAAGCTGCTAAAAACTACAAAAACCCGCCTCCATATAATAGAGACAGGTTAATATCCGTGGTACCACTCTGCTTGATAAAATAATTATCCACTTTCAGCTAATTTAACGCAGTTCTACGTTTTTTCCTACTGAGTTCAGAAAAAAACCTCACAGATGCGCTTCAGAACCAAGTTTCGCTCGAGCTCTCACCATCCTCGATTCGCTAACTCCACTAAAATTCTTACTCTTCTGTTCACAGGTTTATTTATGTTTATTTTTAAGTATTATATAGTATTTAATTGCTGATTGCAAGAGATTTTGTAATATTTTATTGAACCAGGTCCAAAATCGTCGTTTTGGACCTGGTTATAGTGAATTATTTAACATGATGTAATTTTGATGAATGAAATTTAGGAATTAATCATCTCTCTCATTTTTAAAAATTCAAAAACACTGAAATTAACAGAGAAAAAATAATCAGAAATTTCTCTGGTTGTTTTACCTTCAGAGAAAGTTTTTAAATCTTCTCGGAAAGCATAAACTTCATCAAGATACTCCAGCAGTATATCCAAAATTTCTCCCTCAAAATGCTGATCGCGCTCACTGCTGATTATATCCACACATTTTTCCCGCGAAAAAGCATCTTTATATACTCTTTTTGAAGAAAGGGCATCAAAAACATCTGCCAGAGCCACTATTCTGGCTTCAACTGGGATTTCTTCACCTTTAAGACCCCGAGGATAACCGCTGCCGTCCCACTTTTCATGATGAGAATAGGCAATATTGTAAGCCATATTTAATATTTCAGAATGTGAACCTGCCAGTATTTTAGCGCCAATTTCAGGGTGATTCTGCATTACCTCATATTCCTCAGCAGTCAACTTTCCTGGTTTTTGTAATATTGAATCTGGAATCCCGATTTTTCCAAGATCATGCAGCAGAGAAGCAAAAAATATATTTTCAATTCCTTTTTGATCTGCTCCCAATTCCCTGTACATTAAAGCTGAAGTAAAGCCAATTCTCAAAATATGAAAAAGACTGTCTTCATCTCTAAACTCACCGGCCTCACATAGCTTCTGCATAGTCTCACGACTCAGCTCTTTATTATCCTTTACCATTTCATCTAAACGCATTTCCTTTTCTTCCAGACTGCGCAGTTTGTCTTCTAACTCAAAAAGAGAATCATTGATAAATAGAGAAATTAATTTCTGAAATTCGGGTTTTTGATTTTTCAATTCTGCCGGCTGCCAGTCGCGGTCAAGATAATTAATCTCTTTCTGGGCCAGTAACTTCTGATAGTAGGCTGCCGAATCAGCAGCAATTTCTGAATCAAGGCTCAAAAAGCCTTCAAAAGTTCGGTAATTTTCTTTATTAATTCTCTGCAAACCTGGAATTTCCTTAGTTGCCAGCACTGCAGAATAATCTGGATGAATTACTGTAACCGCCCATTCTTCAAGCAAAGGTGAAGCAGCTTCCAACTCAACAAAAGTTGTATTTTCGAAATCCCTGCTGGCGTCTTTTGGGATATTCTCAGCAAATATAAAAACCTGACGACAGAGCTGATCAAATTCCAGATATCGCTCTCTCTCATAGAGAAAATATTTGTAATCCTGGAATAGAACATAGATATCTGCAAATAGTCCGTATTCTTTTACCACTTTTTCTACAGAGTGAGACATTGCAACCATTGAAGCTTTAGTGTAAATGTCTATTTCCAGGGTTGAACTGCTGCCTTCTAAATATTTATACAAGCCCTGCACAATTTATCACCATCCTGTATTACAATTCTAACTGCTGAACCTCTTCTAAAGTTGGCAGAGCAGCCATTGCCCCAGAAGCTGATGCTGCCAGCGAACCGGAATAGTTGGCAAATTTTAAAGTTTTCTCTAAGAAATCATTATTAATTTCTGCCAGGGTCAAATCAGTCTGATTGAAATTATATAAAACTCCAGACATAAAGGCATCTCCAGCTCCGGTTGTGTCAACTGCATCTACCTTAAATGCTTCTACAAAACCTAAATCATTTAAATAATAATATGAACCTTCACTACCACAGGTGATAAATAAGACCGGTATTTTATATTCTGCCTTTAAGATTTCAGCACCCTTTTTAATATCCTTTTCTCCTGTTAAAAATTCAAGCTCTTCTTCAGAAACTTTAACTATATCAACTTCATCCATTACAGATAAAATCATTTCTTTTGCTTCAGCTAAGGAATCCCAGAGCATTTCTCTTAAATTTGGATCATAAGAAACCAGCATATTTTTCTCATGAGCCAGCTCGATACCTTTTTTGGTTGCCGATCTAGCAGGCTCATCGATTAAAGAAATGGAACCAAAATGATAAATCTTATTTTCTGCAAAAAGCTCAGCATCAATTTCATCAGCCCGCAAAAACCTATCTGCACTCGGATCTATGTAAAAATCAAAACTGCGGTCCCCATCTTCATCTAAGGTAACAAAAGTAATAGCGGTCTTTGCTTCATTTGTTAAAACAAGGTTGTCAATATTAACTTTTTCCGACTGCAGTTTTTGAGCCAGAAAATTACCCAGGACATCATCTCCCACCTTGCCAACAAAACTAACATCCACTCCCAGTCTGCTTAAAGCAACAGCTACATTGGCTGGCGCTCCCCCTGGATTTTTGCGAAAGTCCATATTCTGATCATCTAATGGTGTAAAATCAATTAAAGCTTCTCCTAAAGTTATTACTCCCTGCATTGAAAATCCTCCTTATTAAATTGAAAAATATTTCTTTTATTATAACATAAATAGAGCCAAATCAACATTGATTGAGAGAAATTTTTGCTCCAGCTGCTTTTAGACCGGATGAAAAATTGCTCTCTGCTGATTTGACTCTTTGGAAGAGAATTATTAACTGATAAATTTACCAAATACTGTTCATTTCAGATATATTTAATTCGTTTATTTTAATTTCAGAGTTATTCAGGCTCAGTTTAATCTCGTTTGAATCTTTTTCTGGAAAAACTAAATCAGTAATTGAAATTTCTCCATCGTCAATAAAAATCTCTACTGATGAATGATCAACATAAATATCTAATATTAAATTATTACTGCTGCTGATTCTAT
>NZ_QBLR01000425.1:0-2248 GCF_003070835.1 Halanaerobium sp.
TAGAGCTTTTGCACATTATAGATGGTAATTTAGTTGCGTGATGATGTATATAATTTTTATATAAGGGGGGAGAATAGTGGCCCGACAATTTCCACTAGAGAAAACACGTAACATTGGTATTATGGCACATATTGATGCAGGAAAGACAACTACAACAGAAAGAATTCTTTACTATACAGGTCGAGTTCATAAAATGGGTGAAACACATGATGGTGCATCTGTTATGGACTGGATGGAGCAGGAACAGGAAAGAGGAATTACAATTACCTCTGCTGCTACTACCTGTCAGTGGCGTGAGAATAGAATTAATATTATAGATACGCCCGGACACGTGGACTTTACAGTTGAGGTAGAAAGATCCTTAAGGGTTTTAGATGGAGCAATTGCTTTATTCTGTTCTGTAGGTGGTGTAGAACCACAGTCCGAAACTGTATGGAGACAGGCTGATAAATATGGAGTTCCCAGAATTGCATTTGTAAATAAAATGGATAGAACGGGAGCTGACTTTTTTAGAGCTGTAGACATGATGAAAGATAGACTTGGTGCTAATGCAGTGCCAATTCAACTTCCAATTGGAAGTGAAGACAGCTTTGATGGTGTTGTTGACCTTGTAGAAATGGACGCTATTGTTTATGAAGATGAACTTGGTGTTAATTTTGAAAGAGTTGAAATACCTGAAGATATGAAAGAACAGGCAGCAGAATACAGAGAAATTTTAATGGAAGTGCTGGCTGAAGAAGATGATGAATTTATGATGAAATATTTAGAAGGTGAAGTAAGCACTGATGACATTAAAGATTTACTGCGTCAGGCAGTACTTAATGTTAATGTAATCCCAGTATTATGTGGATCTGCTTTTAAAAACAAAGGTGTACAGATGCTGCTGGATGCTGTTTTAGATTACCTGCCTTCTCCAACTGATGTACCACCAATTGAAGGTTTTAATCCGGAAACTGAAGAAACTGAAGTAAGAGAAGCTGATGATGACGCTCCTTTCTCCGGTCTAGCATTCAAAATTATGTCTGACCCTTATGTTGGAAAGTTAGCATTCTTTAGATCTTATTCAGGGACTTTAGAAGCGGGATCATATGTATATAACGCAACAGCAGATATTCGCGAAAGAGTTGGCCGTATCTTACAGATGCACGCTAACCGCCGTGAAGAAAGAGATGAAATTTTTGCTGGTGACCTTGGAGCTTTAGTTGGTCTTAAAAATACAAGTACAGGTGACACAATCTGTGATCAGGATCATCCAATTATTTTAGAAGCAATGGAATTCCCTGAACCAGTTATTGGTGTTGCAATTGAGCCTAAGAGTAAAGCCGACCAGGATAAACTGGGTGAAGCTTTACAGAGATTAGCAGAAGAGGATCCAACATTCAGAGTTCACACTGATGAGGAAACAGGGCAGACAATTATTGAGGGTATGGGAGAATTACACCTTGAAGTTATTGTTGACCGCCTCTTAAGAGAATTTAAGGTTGATGCTAATATTGGTAAACCTAAGGTAGCTTACCGTGAAACAATCACTAAAAAAGTTACTGGTGTTGAAGGTAAATTCATCCGTCAGTCTGGTGGACGTGGACAGTACGGTCATGTTGTGATTGATATTGAGCCACAGGATGCAGGCGAAGGATTTGAATTTGAAGATAAGATTACAGGTGGAGCAATTCCACGCGAATATATCCCTTCTGTAGAAGACGGAATTAGAGAAGCCATGGAAAACGGAATTATTGCCGGTTATCCAGTTGTTGATGTTAAAGTAACACTGAATGATGGTAGTTACCATGATGTTGACTCATCAGAAATGGCATTTAAAATCGCTGGTTCAATGGGCTTCAGACAGGGAGCTAAAAAAGCTGGTCCTGCAATTTTGGAACCTGTAATGAGTGTTGAAGTTGTTACTCCTGAAGAATATATGGGAGATGTAATGGGTGACCTTAATGGACGCCGCGGAAAAGTTGAAGGCATGGAGCCTCGAGGTAATGCTCAGGTTGTTAGTGCTCATGTACCACTTTCTGAGATGTTCGGTTATTCAACAGATCTTCGTTCTAAAACTCAGGGTAGAGCAACTTATACAATGCAGTTCTCTCATTATGAGCAGGCACCAAAGAGTATTGCTGAAGAAATTATTGGAGAATAGATAAATTTTTAAGGAGGAATAAAAAATGGCAAAAGCAAAATTTGAAAGAACAAAACCACATGTTAACATAGGAACAATAGGACATGTTGACCATGGAAAAACAAC
>NZ_QBLR01000426.1:0-2242 GCF_003070835.1 Halanaerobium sp.
TTGAAGAATATTTCAGATTCAAAAAACAGCAGTTTGATTTAGAAAATATTAGGGTGAGATCTTTAAATAGTATCAGAACAATGGATTTGATTTTAACAAATTTAATCGGTTTTATCGCCATGCTTTCAGAAAAAAGAAATACTACTAAATTGAGTTTATGGATATCAAAGCTAGCTAAAAGAATATATGATATTCCCAACTTTGATTATTACGCTATAGCAGATGGTATATTTGAGATTTTAAAAAAGAGCCGCACAGGAATAAAAAGTTTTTTGAATTCAAATATCAAATTTAAAAGATCACAACAGCCTAACCTGTTCAGTTTGCAGCTATGTTAAGGATATCAAAAGGTTATTAATTGCGATTTTGGGGAAACTCTATTTCCTTGCCTATTGACAAATATTATACATAAATTTTTTCAGGAATTATAATTTTTTTGCCATTATGTTCTTTTAAACTAACTTCGACTCCATAAACTGAATTAATATTGGAAGCTGATAAAGTATGACCTGTACCATCAGAATAAATACAACCATCTTTGAGCATGATAATTCGATCACTGAAGCGGCTAACAAGAGATAAATCATGCATTGTAACAATCACTGTTTTCCCGGTACTTACTTCGTTTTCTATCATCTCAAAAATTTCAAGCTGGTGTTTTAAATCCAAATTATTTGTTGGTTCATCTAAAAGAATAATTTCTGCTGCTTGAGCTACTGCTCTTGCTATAAATACCTTCTGCTGTTGTCCACCACTTAAATTATTAATATCTTTAAAAGCAATTTTATCTAGTTTCATTTCACAAATAACCTTTGCTGTTATATCTTTATCCTTTTGAGTTGCTTTCCAACCACTATGAGCTTTTCTTCCCATTAAGATTGTTTCAAAAACATTAAGATTAAATTTTGTTTCTGAAGCTTGAGGTACATAAGCTATAATTTTAGCCAACTCTTTTTTAGTGAAGTCTTTTATATTCTTATTTTTAATTTTTATAATTCCTTGATTAGGTACTAAATAATTATTAATACATTTCAAAAGAGTACTTTTACCAGAACCATTAGGTCCAATAAGTGTTATTAATTTTCCTTTTTCCGCTTCTAAATTAATATTTTTTAAAACTCTTTCTTTATTATAGGCAAAATTTAAAGCTTCAATTTTTAATATCACCAGATCTGCCTCCCTTTAACTATCAAATAGATAAATAATGGTGCCCCCAAAAATGCAGTTAAAACTCCTACAGGTAAAACGACCGGTCTAAATAATGTTCTGGCTAAATTATCTGCAATAATCAAAAGCAGTCCCCCCGCTAGTGCCGAATTAAAAAAGAGCTGTCTCTGGTTTCCAGCTGCAATTTTTTTAATAATATGAGGAGTAACAAGACCAATAAAACCAATTACTCCGACAAAAGAGATAATAACTGCTGTTAAAATAGAAGCTGCAGTCATTGCAAATAACCTTAATCTTTTAGAATCAACTCCCAGGCTTGCTGCCAGTTCATCACCAGAATTTAAGATTCCATAGCTCCATCCCTGATAGATAAAATAAACTAGACTAATTAAAAGTACAGTTAAAATTATAAAAAATTGATTCCAATTTGTTCTCCCTGGATCACCAAAAGTCCAATAAATCACTGAAGCAAGCTCTAAATCATCTGCGAAGAATTCTAAAGCTGTAGTCCCAGCTGTAAATAAGGAAGAAAGAGCAATACCTGCTAAAACAATGCTTTCTCTGCTAGCTTGCTGTTTAACACTGATTAGTAAAACAATAATAACTGCCAACTGTGAAAAAATAAATGCTGAAACTGAAGGTAAATAAAATCCATCTAAAAATGATAACAAGGGGAAATTGCTAAAGTCAACAACTACGATAGCGAAAGCTGCTCCAAAAGCTGCAGCATGAGATATTCCTAGAGTAAAAGGTGAAGCAAGAGGATTCTTTAAGATACTCTGCATAACTACTCCAGCCAGAGATAAACCCATACCTGCAGTCAAAGCTGTTAAAATTGCAGGCAGCCTAATATTCCAGATGATATTATAAATCATTCCTCTCTCACCTTCAAAAATAACTCTTACTAAATCACTAAAATCTAGCTCAGCAGCTCCTACAAATAAAGAATAAATCGAGGCTAAAATAATTAGTAATATTAATCCCAGACTGAGGAAAATGATCTTATTTGAATTCTTTTTCTCTTCTTTTATTATTTTTTTTTCTATACTTAATTCATTAGTTTCCATTATTTTAC
>NZ_QBLR01000427.1:0-2237 GCF_003070835.1 Halanaerobium sp.
ATTGTCACTCCTAAAAGCAAGAGGGTCAGCAGTATAAGAATATGCAGCTGATTATTTTTCATCCTTACTCAGCCTTATCTTTTTTATAATATTAGTTGTTGATTTACCTTTGACTTCAGTAATCAAAACTATTTTACCACCATAACTGTAGACAGTTTCTGCTTCAGGTAAATCTTCAATCCTATAATCTCCACCCTTAACATAAATCTGAGGTTTAACTGCTTCCAATACAGCCCTACAGTCGATTTCTGAAAAAAGAACTAAATAATCAATCATTTCTAGAGCAGCCAGCATCTCCATCCTTTCAGCTTCAGGAACTAAGGGTCTATTTTTACCTTTTAATTCCCTCACTGAACTATCACTATTAACAGCCAGCACCAATTTATCTCCTAGAGCAGCTGCCTTTTTTAAATACCGGATATGGCCAACATGTAAAATATCAAAGCAGCCGTTGGTAAAAACAATTAATTCTCCTGCCTCTTTTTTGGCTTCAATTTCGGTTTTAAGTTCAGTTAATTCCATAATCTTAGCCGGCATTTTTATTCACTTCCTTGATTAATTCTTCAGCAGTTACTGCAGCAACTCCACTTTTGCGGACAACAATCCCGGCGGCTAGATTTGCAATTCTAATTGCAGTTCCTACCGGTGCCCCTGCAGCAAGAGCTAGAATTAAAGTACCAACAACTGTATCACCAGCTCCGGTTACATCAAAAACCTCTGAGAAATTAGCTGCCGGAATATGATCTATCTTATCTCCGGGAGCAAAGAGAGTCATTCCATCTCCACCCTGAGTTATTAATAAATATTCCAATTTAAGCTCTTTTCTCATTTCTATACCTGCTTTTTCTACCTCTACTTGTGTTTTTAACTTAGAACCATAAATTTCAGATGCTTCTTCTAAGTTAGGAGTAGCAATCATTGAACCCTTAAATTGAGGCAGCTGATAACGGCTGTCCACTGCGGAATACTTACCTGCAGCTGCAGCAGTTTCTACAAACTTTGCTGTGGTATTTTGATTAAAAATACCATTGCCATAATCAGAAAACAGGACTGCATCACTAGCAGCAATATTTTTTTCCAGGTAGCTGCTCAGCTTTTGACTCAATTCCTCACTAATATCAAAACTTTTTACCTTATCAACCCGAACAACCTGCTGTCTTACTATCTGCTCTCCCCCAGCCAAAATTCTAGTTTTCTCAGCTGTAGGGCGAGTCTCATCTTTAAAAATACCCTTAGTTGTAATATTCCGCTGATCTAATTCTGCTTTTAGAGCTTCTGCAGCCAGATCATCTCCAACTACACCCAGCAGATCAACTTCTGCTCCCAGACTAGCAATATTTGCAGCGGCATTAGCACCACCACCTGGCAGCACTTTTTCCTGCTGGTGTTTCAAGATTAAAACTGGAGCCTCTCGCGAAAGCCTTTCCGGATCAGCTATGATAAATTTATCTGCAATTAAATCTCCTAAAACCATAATTTTTTTATCTTTAAATTTTTTAATATATTTTACAAGTTCTTCTGCCTGATAATTATCCATGTCATCCCCCTAGAGCTTAACTTTTATTCCTAGTTTTATAACGTTGTTGTCTAAATCCCAGTACTGATTTGCTACACTTACCTGCAGATCACTCCTGGGACCGATGCTGTAATCTACTCCACCCTTATAATAAGCATGATCATCTAAATCATCATCCATAAAATAATATGTCTGCCAGAAAAAACTTAAATCCTGACCCAAGGTAGCAGCCGCTAATCCAATTGCCTTACCAAAATCACGACCATCAACCTCATTGGTAAACATCAGGTTCAAATCCATTCTGAAGTTTTCTTCCATCAACATATTCAAGCCCATATTTGCTCCAAAATAAAAATCATCTCCGTCAAATGCCAGATTGATTACTGCTGGATGAATATTATTAATTAAAAATTCCGGCTCCAGCTCAAGTGTGTCAATATCAAGAGAATCACCTGAGATAGAATATGTAACTGAATTTAAATTAGCAGCACTAACCGGCAAAAATGAAATAACTAAAAACACTGCTGTGATTAGTAGAATGATTGATTTTTTAAGCATTTGATTACTCCTTTATCTAATATTTTATTTAAAACAAAATTAATAATTAATTATCACGTTCATCAACTATTACTCCATTAGAAATTAATCTTTTTTCACTGGGATTATTCATCGTAAAACCTCGAATAACCATTCTTGCTGAGCCACCACCATCCAAATTAAC
>NZ_QBLR01000050.1:0-19519 GCF_003070835.1 Halanaerobium sp.
AAAAGAATTGGCACTTTAACCGGAACAGACTTGAATATAAATAATAAGCGCCCGCAGTTCCCATGCTTCACTAACTCTTCATTTTATAACGAAAGGTCGAGTTAGCATTAGACCATCGAGGTCGTCAGAGCAGCGGAGTTAGAAACTGCAGCTTATCATTTCAGTCTAGCCCAAAATAAAACAAAAAGATAATTAGCAATTTAGTCGGAACAGACTTAAAGCAAATAAAATTAAGAAAAGCCTGCCCCATGTGTGAGCGAAGCGAGTTAGGGCAGGCCTTAATTTTATTTAGCTGTAGTCGTCGTGGAGACTATGCTAATTATCTTTATTGTTTTTACTTATTATACATTTCCCCATAATATCTCTCCAGCATTTTCTTGGCGGAGAATCTTTCATAGGTAGTATCAATACTTTCCATCATCATATCTTTCCAGCGGTCTTTGTTGCCGTAGAAAGTAGGCACAACATCATTGAATAAAACTCTGTAGAGTGCATAAAGATCACTTTCATCCTGACCTTCACCTACATAGCCGTCTCCAAACTGCCAGCCGTTGATTCCGTGCTCACAACCTTCAACCCACCAGCCGTCAAGAATACTTAAGTTTAAGCCACCATTCATAGCAGCTTTCATTCCAGAAGTACCACTGGCTTCAAGTGGTTTGCGGGGGTTGTTTAACCAGATATCAACACCGCGGGTCATGTAGCGAGCAATTTCCATATTGTAATCTTCTAAGAAAACTACACTGTTCGGAAATTCTTTTGCCTTTTTAACCAGATTGGCCACAATTTCTTTACCATTATCATCAGTTGGGTGAGCCTTACCTGAGAAGACCAGCTGGATCTCACCGGATTCTAAATAAGGGTCGATAATATCCGGTTTTTTGAAAATCAGATTTGGTCTCTTATAAGCTGTAGCTCTGCGGGCAAAACCAATGATTAATTTATTAGGATCAAGTTCTGCACCATTTCTTTCTTTAACAAAGTCAACTAATTCCTGCTTCATTGTCTGATGAGTACTGTAAATTGCTTCCTGATCACCCATGCTTTCAATAATTCTGTCATCAACCCAGGTACCTCTGTGGACACCATTGGTGATTGAGATGATTGGAGATTTACCAGCAACATCCTTCCACATTTCACGAGAAGTCTGACCGTGCAGTTTGGCAACACCATTTGACATTCTAGCCAGACGTAAGCCGGCAACTGTCATACTAAAGGGGCTGTCACCAATTTCTTTCATCTGTTTTCTGGTCAGGCCGTTAAAAGCACTCATCTTCTTGAGGCTGTCCAGACTGTGAGATTCATTTCCTTCCTTAACCGGAGTATGAGTAGTAAAGACAATATCGTCTTTTACATCATCCCAGGCTGTATGAAAGTCCATACCTGCTTCCATTTTTTCTTTGATTAATTCTGTTCCTGCTAGGGCTGCATGACCTTCATTAAAGTGATAAATGTCGATATTGAGGCCGAGTTTGCGGATTGCTTTAACTCCACCAATACCAAGTGCGATTTCCTGAGCAATTCTTCTTTCGTTAAATCCATCATAAAGACCGTCAGTAATTGTCTGGTATTTTCTGTTTTCAGGTAGATTTGCATCTAATAGATACAGAGTTGCATTATCAAATCTATCCAGTTTCCAGATTTTTAGAGTTACTTCCTGATCTCTAATTGTTACAGTTACAGTTTCTCCAGTGTCTTCAGCATAATCATAAATTTCCTTGTTGACAGGGTGCTGGTCTTCCGGGCGTCCTTCTTTGTTGATTACCTGTTTTGAATAACCTTTGCGCCATAAAAGTCCAATTCCTGTTACTGGATAAGAAAATTCTTTTGCTGCTTTAAGAATATCTCCTGCTAAAATTCCAAGTCCACCTGCATAAATCCGCATGTTTTCATCTAAACCATATTCCATACAGAAATAAGCTGTGTGCGGCTTATTGTTGTTCATTAACAAATCACTCCCTATTAATATTGTTCAAACGCTTGCATAAATTTTCTAATAATATCTATTCCTGTTTGTTTATTATATCAAATTCTCAGCAAATGTCTATTTTTTAAAAACTTTTTCTTTAAACTTTTCTAATAGCTTATGCTCATTGTCACTATCAGGCAGAAAATAGTAGGCGGGAATTTCACTGTGGATTACCGGTATATCAAAGCTTAAGCCTTTTTCCATCGCCTTGAGATATCGTTTTGCTGTCTGTTCCCAGGTATAAGTAGTTTCTACTCTTTCTCGTGCTTTGAGCTGATAATCCTTCCAGACTCCACTTTTACCAACTATTTTATTGAGTCCTCTGGCTATATCTTTAGGATCTTCCGGATCGATTAAAATTCCATATTCATCATCTGCCATAATTTCGCTCTGCCCGCCATTTTTAGTTACTACAGCAGGTAGTCCTGCCGCCATTGCTTCGACTGGAGCCAGACCAAAGGGTTCATAAAATGAAGTTAGAGAAAAGACGGATTCTTTTTCAGCCAGATAACCATAACATTCTGCCAGTTCTTTTTGGCTGCCTAAGGGGAACATTGATACCTTACCCTGCAGTTCATTTTCATCGATTACTTCCATAATTTGATCTAAAATTTCTTTTTCTTCTCCAGCAGCTGAACTGTAATCTTCAAAAGGATTTTCTATTCCCCGTAAGGTGATAACCAGGTTTGATTTTTCCTGCAATTTTTGATCGCCAGCATAGGCTTTAACTAAAGCAAGATGATTTTTCTTCTGATCAAGTCGACTGGCACAGATAATAGCTGGTTTATCCAATCGCTCAGCTTCTAAATCTCGCTCTAAGTACTGATCTATCATTTTCGCAGTCGCTTGAGAATAGCTGCCGTCAAAGACATCTGTATTTACTCCAGGAGGGATAACAGAAAACTTATTATCATTTTTTACGTCTACAGCCCCTTGATAGTAGGGATGAGAATACTGCTCCATCCTCTCCTGAGAGGTGCTGACAATGATCTGGTTGGCAAATTCCATGGTCAGTCTTTCGGCAATTATGCGGCTGTGGAATTTAAAACGGTCAATTAATTGATCAAAATTTTCTTTAGAAAAGTTGAGCTTATCCATCTTTTGGGCCCCAAGTGAATGTCCGGTGAAGGAAAATGGGCATTCCATTTTTTCTTTGAGCAGCACTCCTGCCAGACCACCATCTCCATAGTGGGTGGTAAAGAAATCAGGAAAAGCACCTTCTTCATCATAAAATTCGGCGATTGCATCTACATATTTTTTTAAATGCGGCCAGAGCTTTTCTTTGGCCAAAAATTTATCTCCCCCAAACGGCAGGCGGATTATTCTTAAATTTTCACAGCCCGGGTAGCTGTCATAAAGTTCACTGAACTCAGGCCACTCGGGATCATTAATCTGCCTGGTTATTATATCTACTTTAATTCCCATTTTGGCAAGGGCCATGCTGACTTCTTTAACATAAACAAGCTGTCCCCCAAAATCAGGATGTTCTGTCCAGTAGCTGTCATTTTGATCAAAATTACCCTGGGGGTTTAAAAATGCTACATGTTTAATTTCGCTCATTTAATTTACCTCCTTCAATTGGCTGAATATCGTAATAAGACATTATTTCCATTAATGGTGGTACAGAAGAAAGGGCACCTACTCCCTGAATTTTAAATGCTGCCACTGCATTACCAAGTCTGGCAGCTTCTTTGATCGGCAGGCCTTTAAGAATACCAGTTAAAAAACCTGACCAGAAAGAATCTCCAGCCCCTGTAACATCTACTACCTTCTCAGAAAAAACAGGGATGTGCAGTGGTTCACTGCTGCTGTCAGAAACCAGAACACCATCTTTACCCAGACTTAAAACAACAATTTTTGCTCCATCACTGTGGTATTTTTTTAGATAATTTTCAGGATGGTCCTGGCCGTAGAGGTGATAGGCATCATCTAAAGATGGTTTGATTACATCTGCCTGCGAAATTAATTCTCTAATAATTTCACTGCCTTTGTTGCCTTCAGGCCAGAGGCTGGCTCTAAAACTTGGATCAAAGGCAAAAAATTTATTTTTTTTAACTGCATATTCAATAATTTTAATTGCAGTTGAACGAGCAGGATTTTTTGAGAGAATAAAACTGCCGGTAAAGAAAATTGAAGAATTCTCTACCTTATCATATATCTGCTCACTGATCTGCAGATTAATATCTGCTCCCCGATAAGCAAGCCAGGAAGGTGTTTCCTTACTCTTATTAACAAAGATGATTGGAGTTCCTTCTTCAGCATCATACTGCATGCAGTCCAGATTGACACCTTCATTTTCTAAAATTTCTGTCAAATATTCTCCAAACTCATCATCACCAACTCGACTGATAAAAGCTGTTTTATTTTCGAGGCGCTGCATATTTACTAAAACATTGGCAGGAGAACCACCAAAATAACGGGTAAAATTAGCACATTCTTTAAGGGGCGCTTCCTCCCTGGATATCATATCCAGCAAAACCTCTCCATAAGCAGTTATATCAAAGTCATTGGCTTCGAAATTCACACTGTCATGAACTGTTAACAATCGCCTCACCTCACATTTTTAATTTTAAAGCTGCTCTTAAATATTATTTCTACATAAATTTTAAATAACCTGTTTTTTAAAATAATTAATCTCAACTTAGGGCAGGAATAGTAATCAAAACAAAGAATAATAAATAATACAGACAATAAATTTATTGAAATGACATTAAGAGGATAATAGTAATTAGTAATTAAATTTGATGCTGCCTGAGAAAAATTGCATTAACAGTGGAGATGATTTTTATGTTTACTCAAAATCTAAATATTAAGCCAGCCAAATTATATTATGCGGGGGATGATTTGGGTTTAACGTTTTCTGAAGACAGCATAAATTATAAAATTTGGTCTCCCCCTGCTCAGTCAGCTGTAATCGAGATTTATGCTGATGACCGGGGAGCAAAAAAACTTACAGAATATGAGCTGCAGCCGGGTTTAAGCGATACCTGGGAAGTTGAGCTTCCGCAGAGATTATACGGTAAATATTATCGGCTGCGCCTGAAGGTGCATCGCCGGGAATATAATTTTGTGGATCCCTGGGCTAAGGCAGTGGGGACAAACAGTGAATACGGCCTGATAGTTGATCCGGCCCGAATTTATCCACCTACCTGGACCCATGATCAAAAAGTTGAGCTGGAGGATCCGGTTGATGCTGTGATCTATGAACTGCATGTTAAAGACTTTTCAGCTTCTCCTGAAAGCGGTATCAGGCACCAGGGGAAATATACAGCTTTTACTGAAAGGCACAGTGTTAATCGGGAAGGAATGCTGACTGGAATTGCCCACCTTAAAGAATTGGGAGTTACCCATGTCCATCTGCTGCCGGTATATGATTTTGCCTCTGTAGATGATAGAGATCCTGATGATTACAACTGGGGTTATGATCCTCTATACTATATGGTGCCGGAGGGTTCATATGCCTCTGATCCCAGCAATGAAAGCAGAATTTATGAATTCAAAAAAATGGTGAAGACCCTGCATTCATATGGAATTGGAGTAATAATGGATGTAGTATATAACCACACCTATCATACTCAGAACTCACCTTTTCAGAAAATTTTTCCCAACTATTTTTATAGATTTACAGAGGACGGCAAATTTGCCAATGCTTCTGGCTGTGGAAATGAAATTGCGAGCGAGCGAGAAATGATGCGCAAATATATTGTTGATTCTTTATTATACTGGAGCCAGGAATACCATATTGATGGTTTTCGTTTTGATCTGATGTCTTCTATTGATCGGGAGACTATGCTTTTAGCCGAACACAAGCTGCGCAAAGAAAACTCATCACTTTTAATTTATGGTGAGCCCTGGACAGCTCTGGAGCCGCAGCTGCAGCGCTACCAGCAGATTCGCAAAGGTGATCAGCGGGGAACAGGAATTTCAGTCTTTAATGACAATTTCCGCAATGCACTAAAAGGTGACAGTGATGGGATAGGCAGGGGCTTTATCCAGGGCGAGATTGGTCTGGAGAGAGAAATTGATGAGGGTGTTATTGGAGCAATTGGACTGGAAGAAAGACGCTTATACGGTTTTACCCTGCAGCCCGGAGAAAGCATTAATTATCTGGATTCACATGATAATTTAACCCTCTGGGATAAACTTGCCCGCTCCTGCCCGGGAGCCAATGAGGAGCAGCGCAAAAAAATGCATAAACTGGGGCAGGTAATATTATTTACCTCACAGGGAGTACCCTTTGTTTCAGCCGGAACTGAATTTTTGCGGACTAAGTTTGGTGATAAAAATAGTTTTAATTCAGGAATAGATG
The DNA here is from genome assembly GCF_003070835.1 of Halanaerobium sp. NCBI lineage: Bacteria > Bacillati > Bacillota > Clostridia > Halanaerobiales > Halanaerobiaceae > Halanaerobium > Halanaerobium sp. The sequence continues at coordinate 6,279 of NZ_QBLR01000050.1, forward strand.
TTAATGAATTAAAATGGGAGAGAAAAACAACCTACCGGGAACATTTTAATTATGTAAAGGGGCTGATCAACCTGCGCAGCCACCACCCTGCTTTCAGAATGCGCAGCCGAACAGAAATCAAGGAAAAGCTTCACTTTATTGATTCTCCTTTTGCAACAGTAGGTTATGGGATTTTTAATAATGCCAATGAAGATGCCTGGGGTACAATTTTAGTTTTATTAAACCCCTCTCATGAATGGAAACAGTTCTATCTGCCTGAAAACAGGACCTGGGCAATTGTAGTTGATGATAAGGAGGCAGGAACCGAACCAATTAGATTTTTCCATTCCCACGAAGTAATGGTGCCTCCAATTACAGGTATGGTAATTTATGCAGCAGATTTAGTTACAGGCTATTAAATGCTTGTAGCTTTTCTGCTCTTATGATAAAATTAATATTAAGTATTTTATTAGTCGAGCAAGATTTTGTCCTAAATTGTGGCAATCTTCACTTATTTTACAAAATTTAGCATAAAGAAGGGAGTAGTAGAGTATAGTATGATTAAAGATGAGAATTTAAAGAATGTTGAGCTGCCGGAAGAGGTTGAGGAGCTGCTTGAGGCCTGTCCTAAATACACAGTTGCTCATAGTGAGCAGCAGCTGGTTGAGCTGTCTGTTAGAGATGCTAAAAATGGCTGTCAGGAAGTGAAATATGATATTCCTGAGCGGGGTCAGGTTGTAGAAGCTGTTGTCTGTAAGGTTAGAAATGGGATTTCAGCTAATTATCCTGAATCCTATATGCGCCGCCGTGATCCAAATTGTATGCTGATTGCTGACGAGAAGCCGACTGATAAGGAAAGATATGAGGAGCGTTTTGGAGAAGATTTTACAGAAAAAATGAGGGGTGAAACTTTTGAGTGGTTGAAGACCCAGGAACTGGCCCTCTTTTTCTTTGAGACTGGGCCTAATGGTTTGGGAGTGAAGGCAATGGCCCTGGTGCCGGCTAATGCTGCCTTTTTTGCTTTTGGACTTTCCCTGCTGCAGGGGATAGTTGATACCCGAAAGCGAGAAGAGCTATTTAAGCCCACCTCCCACATATATGTAGCACCACCATTTCGCCACACTCATTTTGACGGTAAACAGGTGGTAGTTCACCGCCGACTGGATAGTAAATATGAAATGTTTGCCTATAATCTTTATCCAGGACCGAGTGCTAAAAAGGGAGTTTATGGAATGCTGATCAATCAGGGGGAAAAAGAAGAATGGGTAACCCTGCACTGCTCGGCTGTCCAGGTAGTAACCCCTTATGGCAATACAGTAAATATTTCTCACGAGGGCGCCAGTGGTGGTGGAAAAAGTGAAATGCTGGAGGATATGCACCGCGAAAGAAGTGGGCGCCTCCTATTTGGTAAGAATTTAATGACAGATGAGAAGTTCCACATTACCCTGCCTCAGGGCTGTGGACTGCGGCCGATGACTGATGACATGGCAATCTGTCATAATTCACTGCAGAAAGATAATGGTAAACTGACTTTAATGGATGCTGAAAATTCCTGGTTTGTACGGGTTGATCACATCGATAGGTATGGTACTGAACCCAATCTGGAGGCCATTACAGCCAATCCTGATAAACCATTACTATTTTTAAATATTGATGCAGCTCCAAACAGTACAGCTTTAATCTGGGAGCATATTGAGGATGAGCCGGGTCAGCCCTGCCCCAATCCGCGGGTGACAATTCCCAGAGATATTATTCCTGATGTTTTAAAAGAACCGCTTTCTATAGATGTCCGCAGTTTTGGGGTGCGGGTACCACCCTGTACAAAGGAAAATCCTACTTATGGCATCATGGGACTTTTCCATGTGCTGCCTCCTGCCTTAGCCTGGCTCTGGCGGCTGGTTGCTCCCCGGGGACACGGAAATCCAAGTATTATCACTGGCGAGGGGATGAGTTCTGAAGGAGTCGGTTCTTACTGGCCCTTTGCAACCGGTAAAAAGGTTGATCAGGCCAATCTGCTCCTGGATCAGATACTGGAGACTCCTAAAGTTAAGTATATTTTGATCCCCAACCAGCATATTGGGGCCTGGAAGGTTGGTTTTATGCCGGAATGGATTACCAGAGAATACCTGGCCCGCCGTGGAGGTGCCTGGTTTACTGAAGAACAGCTGCGACCTGCCCGGATGCCGCTTTTAGGTTATTCACTGCAGGAGCTGCTGGTAGAGGGTCAGCATATAGAAAAAGAATTCTTACAGGTTCACCGCCAGCCAGAAGTTGGCGAAAAAGCCTATGATATTGGTGGTAAGATACTTTCGGATTTCTTCAAAAAATGTATCAAAGAATATCTAGAACCCGGTCTTGACCCACTGGGAAGAAAAATTATTGAGACGGCTCTCAATGATGGTGGAGTAGATGACTACTGTGATTTAATTGAGGGGGATCCGATAATCAGACAGATTTAAAATTATAATTAGGAAAAAGGAGGGCTGAGGCCCTTCTTTTTTTAGAAAATATGTTAAGCGCTTGACATATAAAATTCGAGATAATAAAATATAGATATAATTTAAAATTTAAAATAAAATTTCTGGAGGGATTAAGTTGTCAGCAGAGAATAAAGTGATGTTAATTACATATGCCGATAGTATGGGTCAGAATTTAGAGGATCTAAAAGAAGTGCTGGATAAACATTTTAAGGATGCGGTGGGAGGAGTTCATATTCTCCCATTTTTTCCTTCTTCTGCAGATAGAGGTTTTGCACCTTTAACCTACAGAGAAGTTGATCCAAAATTTGGGGACTGGGATGATATACAGGCTCTGGCAGATAATTATTACCTGATGTTTGATTTTATGGTCAATCACATTTCAAAGCAGTCTGAGTATTTTAAAGATTTTAAGCAGCATAAAGATGATTCAAAGTACTCTGATTTTTTTATCCGCTACAAGGACTTCTGGGAAAACGGTGAGCCAACAGAAGAGGAAGTCGATTTAATTTATAAGCGTAAACCGCGGGCTCCCTATATTGATGTTGATTTTGCTGATGGGACAACAGAGAAGATCTGGTGCACCTTTGCCGAAGAACAGCTGGATTTAAATATGGAATCTGAGGTAGTTAAGAATTTTATTAGAGAAAGTCTCGAATTTTTAGCTGAGCAGGGAGCTTCAATTATCAGACTTGATGCCTTTGCTTATGCAATTAAAAAGGCGGGAACAAGCTGCTTTTTTATCGAGCCTGATATCTGGGAACTTTTAGATTACTGTAAGGATATTCTGGCTGAAAAAGATGTGGAAATTTTACCGGAAATCCACGAGCACCATTCAATTCAGCTTAAAATTGCTGAGAAAGGACACCCAGTTTATGATTTTTCTCTGCCGATGCTCTTACTGCACTCAATTTACAGCTCTACATCCAAACGCTTAAGAGACTGGCTTAAAAAAGCACCTGCCAATCAGTACACAACCTTAGATACTCATGATGGGATTGGGGTAGTTGATGTTAAAGACCTAATGACCGATCAGGAGATAGAAGAAACCAGAGAAATGCTCTACCAGCGCGGCTCCAATGTTAAAAAAGTTTACAGCAGTGAGGCCTATGACAACTTAGATATTTACCAGATTAACTGCAGTTATTATTCTGCTTTGGGAAATAATGATGATTCTTACCTTTTAGCAAGGGCAGTTCAGTTTTTTGCCCCCGGAATTCCCCAGGTTTACTATGTAGGGATGCTGGCTGGGGAAAATGATATTGAATTACTGGAAGAGACAAAGGTGGGGCGCAATATTAACCGCCACTATTATTCTAAGGCAGAAATTGAGTCTGAGGTTCAAAGACCGGTAGTTCAGAAATTGATCAAATTGATGGAATTCCGCAATTCCTATCCTGCTTTTGCCGGCGACTATACTATCCATGATTCTGAGCGGGAAGAAGAACTTAAGATCAGCTGGCAGAATGGTGAGTCCAGAGCAGTTTTAGAGGCAGATTTCAGTCAGGATAGTTTTGAGATTGAATATTATGATCAGCAAAAAGGAGTAATGGAGACTTTAGAACTCTAAAAAGCTGTCTCAGTTGATTTAAAATCGAAAAATTTTAATAGAAAAAGTTAACAATGAGCCCCTTAAGTTGAAATAGTTTAAAGCTATTAATTTAAGGGGTTTTTAACTAAGGAGGTTGATTAAAGATGACCACTCAGAAGGATGTGGCCGAAAAAGCAGGGGTAACAGTTACTACAGTTTCAAGAGTGATCAACAATCGCGGCTACATAGCAGAAGAGACCCGGGAAAAGGTCTATCAGGTGATGGATCAGTTAAATTACAGACCGAATGCTGTTGCCAGGTCACTTTCCAAAAAGAAATCAAATATTTTGGGAGTAATTCTGCCGGCGGTTAAGCATCCCTTTTTCAGCAGTCTATTGTCTTATTTTGAAGAGTTTGCCTATCAGAATGACTATAAGATTATGCTCTGTAATTCGCAGATGGAGGCAGCTAAGGAAAAAGATTATATCAATATGCTCAGAGCTCAGCAGGTAGATGGAATTTTCCTGGCCAGCCATACTTTAGATATTGCTGCTGAAATGAAGGTTGACCTGCCGGTGCTGACTTTTGACCGCCAGTTTGAAGGCATTCCCTATATTTGCTCTGATAATCTTAAGGGTGGAAAACTGGCAGCTGAGCACTTACTGGCAGCAGGGGCAGAGAAAGTTGCGTATATTGGCGGCAGTCTGGAGCTTGATTTGCTTTCCAATCAGCGCTACCAGGCTTTTAAACAGACGATAAATGACGCCGGCTTTAAGGTTGATGATTATCAGTGTCAGTTAAATAGTTTTGACCGCCAGGAGTACAGAAAACTGGCCCGAGAAATTTTTGACTCAGATCGAGTTGTTGACGGTATTTTTGCCAGCAGTGATTTGATTGCTGCAGCTGTAATTAAAGAAGCGAAGGCAAATGGAATCAGGGTGCCTCAGGATTTAAAAGTTATCGGTTATGATGATCTGGAGCTGGCCAGCCTCTACAGTCCCGAAATAACTACAATCAGGCAGCCGGCAGCAGAGATCGCCAGAAAATCAGTAGAGCTTCTGCTTAAAGAAATAGCAGGAGAAGAAATTGAACAGAAAAATATTCTCGATGTGGAATTAGTTGTAAGAGAATCAGCGTAAATCACCCAGAAAGTCAATGTATACATGGATAATCATTTTAATATTTTAGATTTATGATATAATTTTTTTATCATCATAAATTTATAATTAGAGAAGACAAGGAGGAAATTTATGTTAGAATGGTTTTTATCAATTAATAGTACAGTTAATTCGATTGTCTGGGGACCACCTTTTTTATTTCTGCTGGTGGGAACAGGTCTTTATTTAACAATTAGGCTTAATTTTTTACAGTTTAAGCATTTTAAACTGTCCTGGGACAAAAGTTTTGGCCGCTATTTTCGGAGAGATGTTGAGAATGAAGAAGGTGTTTTATCATCTTTTCAGGCTATTAGTTCAGCGATGGCGGCAACACTGGGAGTTGGAAATATTGCCGGTGTATCTACAGCTCTATCACTAGGTGGCCCGGGAGCAGTTTTCTGGATGTGGATTTCTGCGCTGGTAGGAATGGCAACCAAATTTGCTGAAGCTCAGCTGGGAGTTAAATTTAGAGAAAAGACCGGTGAAGATGAGTACAGTGGTGGAGTTATGTATTATATAGAAAAGGGAATGGGCGGCCGCTGGAAATGGCTGGCTTCCTTATATGCATTTTTTGCAGGAATGGCAGCTTTTGGAATTGGAAACATGGTGCAGTCGAATACTCTGGCTCATGCAGCTGAAGATGGTTTTGCTGTCCCAAGCTGGATTACAGGTCTTGCTGTATCGTTTTTGGTGGGGCTGGTTGTTCTGGGAGGAATTAAGAGAATTGGAAAGGTAGCAGAAAAATTAGTTCCTTTAATGGCAGCTTTTTATTTTATCGGTGGTGCAGTTATAATTTTTGCCAATATCACACAGGTGCCAGCAGTTTTGGCCGAGATAGTAAGTAGTGCTTTTAATCCGACAGCAGCTTTTGGCGGTTTTGCAGGTGCCTCAGTCAGGATGGCAGTTCGCTTTGGTATCGCCCGCGGTGTGTTTTCTAATGAAGCCGGGCTGGGAGCAGCTTCTATGGTCCATGCTCAGGCACGGAATAAGCCAACCCGTCAGGGAATGTGGGGTATCTGGGAAGTGTTTATTGATACCATTGTTGTCGGTACAATTACAGCTTTAGTAATTTTATTAACCGGGGCTCTGGGAACTGGAGAAACAGGTGCAGTTCTGGCAGCAGAAGGATTTACCCGTGGCCTGCCCGGTCCAGGTGGTTATATAATTAATATCAGTATCATAATTTTTGCCTATACTACAATGCTTACCTGGAGTTTTTATGGAGAAGAAAGCTGGAAGTATTTATTCGGTAAGAAAATAGTAAAACCATACCGCTTTGTTTTTGTAGTCCTGCTTTTGGTGGGGGCAGTTGGTGCTTTAGAACCAATCTGGCTTTTAGCTGATACTTTAAATGGGCTGATGGCAGCTCCAAACTTAATTGCTCTGGTTGTTCTGGCCGGAGTAATTGTCAGGGAAAAGGATGATTATTTACTGGAAGTAGAAAATGATCAGGCTGCCTGATCAACAGAAAAATTAAATTAAAAAAATTAAAGTAAAGCAAAGGCAGGGGAAGCTTCCCCTGCCTTTAAATAATTTATCTAGTTTTAATTTAAATTAAACGATAGTATTTTTAGCAATGATCATTGGTAAATTGGTGTCTCCCTTAAGTGATTTATCAGCAGTTATCTGCACACCCTTATCTAGAATTACATTTTCCAGATAGGCATTTTCACCAATTTCTGATTTCTGCATAATAACTGAGTTTTTAATTACTGCTCCGGGGTGAACTTTAACACCTCTAAATAAAATACTATTTTTTACCTCACCTTTAATTGAGCAGCCGTTTGCTGCCAGAATGTTGCGGGCATTTACTCCATTTTTATAGGCGGTTGGTGCCTCATCTTTAGGTTTGGTATAGATTGGACCATTTTTAAGAAAAAGATCCTGCCAGACATTTGGCTTTAATAGTTCAAGATTGCTTTTATAGTAGCCATTAATTGAATTGATGACAGCTGCGTAGGAACGGAAGGGGTAGCCGTAAACTTTTAAATTATCCAGGTTTCCAATAATAGCATTTTTGACAAAATCCCATTCTCCTTTGGAAATGCAATCATCAATAATATCAAGCAGCAGTTCCTTTTTCATAATATATTTCTGCATTGATATTTTTTTGTAAAAATTCTTCTTGGGATCAACCTTCATATCGATAATTCGGTCATTATCATCAGTATTAATCACAGTATAGGTTGTATCACGGCGGAAAACGTCAAGTTCACGGTAAATTATTGTAATATCATTATCATTTTCCACATGGTACTTAAAGGCATCCCGGTAGTCAATATTGGCCACCACATTTGGACTGCCGATGATCACATATTCCTGGGTGCTGCGTTTAATATAATCGATATTGCTGGCAAAGTTCTGCAGGTCTCCCTTATAAGCTCGATTTGCCTGATAAATATGGGCTGGAGGCAGGATGAAGAGCCCGTTGCGCTTGCGGTCTAAATCCCAGGCTTTACCAAAACCAATATGGTCCATCAGGGAACGATACTTTGTCTGGAGCAGCAGACCAACATTGGTTACCCCTGAGTTAACAAGATTGGATAAAGGAAAGTCAATCAGCCGGTAGCGTGCTCCAAAAGGAACAGATGCTAAAGAACGGTGACCGGTTAGTTTATCCAAAAATGACTCATCGAGGGCATTGTTGATAATAGCCATTACATTATTCATATTTGCTCCGCCTTTTTTATAGATCGGTGTCATCATCATTTATCCCACCACCATTCCTGCTTTAATATTTGAGGCTTCTGGAATGACCTCATCATCACCGATTACAGTGATCTTTAATTCATCCTCAGTATTTTCCTCAGCTGCTTCGATTCCTATTTTCGAATCTTTTTCGACTATTACATTTCTGCCAACAATAGAGTTCTTAATCTGAGCTCCACTGCTGATTCTGGTGTTGGGCAGGATGACAGAATCTTCAACAACTGCATCCTGGGCTACCTTAACTCCATAGAAGAGAACAGAGTTTTTAACTGTTCCCATTATTTGAGTTCCTTTATTGATCATTGAATTATCTACCACCGCATCCTCCGAGAGATACTGGGGAGGACGGTTGGGATTAACACTATAGATAACCCAATTTCGATCCTGCAGATCAAGCTCAGGTTTTTCGCCTAAGAGATCCATATGAGCATGCCAGTAACTTTCTATGGTTCCTACATCCTTCCAGTAATCTCTAAACGTATAGGCATAGAAGTTGAGATTATCAGCCATCATTTTGGGAATAATATTGTGGCCAAAATCACCGGCTGAATCATCATTTTCTTCGGCTTCCTCAATCAGATATTTACGCAAATATTCCCAGTTGAAAATATAAATTCCCATTGAGGCCAGATTGTTTTTAGCATTTTCTGGTTTTTCCTGGAATTCAATGATTTTTTGATCTTCATTGGTGTTCATTATCCCAAAGCGGTGGGTTTCTTCCCAGGGGACTTCGAGAACTCCAATAGAGATATCAGCATTTTTAGCCTTGTGGTAATTTAACATCTCTGCATAGTCCATTTTATAAATGTGGTCTCCAGAAAGCACCAGTACATATTCTGGGTCATGGATGTCGATAAATTCTATATTTTGATAAATTGCATCTGCAGTTCCTTTATACCAGGAGCCTCCACCTTCTTTAACATAAGGAGGAAGGACTGTGACTCCACCATTGTGGCGGTCGAGGTCCCAGGAGCTGCCGCTGCCTATATAGCTGTTTAAAACCAGTGGTTTATACTGAGTTAATACACCAACAGTTGTGATTCCAGAATTTGTACAGTTACTTAAGGGAAAGTCAATTAGCCTGTATTCGGCACCAAAGGGGACTGCAGGTTTGGCAATGTTTTTTGTTAAAACCCCCAGCCGTGTACCTTTACCGCCGGCAAGCAGCATGGCCACCATTTCTTCTTTTGGCATATTTATTACCTCCTTTGAAAATTGAAGCTAAACTACTTCTTTCTAGAATTTTTAGTTTCGGATACTTTCTTTTCCTGGGTTGATTTTTTGAGCTTCTTAGTTTTTTCGTTCTTTTTAGTTTGCTGCTTATACTTTAAGTAGATTCCAGCCAGGGGTGGTAGATTGATGCTGATAGAATGATCAAAACCGTGATAAGGAATTTCTTCAGTTTTAACTCTGGCAGCAGTTTCATAATCTGAACCACCAAAAACTTTTTGATCACTGTTTAAGAGCAGCTCATATTCTCCCGGTCCAGGTACTCCAATGCGGTATTTATCTCTGGGAACTGGAGTAAAGTTTAAAATAATTACCAGCTGCTGGGCTTCGTTTTCAGAATTCCTGATAAAACTGATTACGCTCTGTTCATAGTCATCTGCTTCTATCCAACGGAAACCTGCATGTTCATGATCAAGTTCCCAGAGAGCTTTTTCTTTACGATAAACCTGATTTAATTCCTGCATAAAATCCTGGGTTAACTGATGTTTTTCGTAGTCAAGTAAAAGCCAGTCCAAATCCTGTTTATAATTCCATTCAATAAATTGACCAAATTCCCCGCCCATAAAGAGAAGTTTTTTGCCAGGATGGGCGTACATGTAGGTAAATAGAAGTCGTAAATTGGCAAACTTCTGCCAGTAATCTCCAGGCATTTTATCAAGCAGTGATTTTTTACCATGGACAACTTCATCGTGTGACATTGGCAGCACATAATTTTCACTCTGACTGTACATACTGGAGAAGGTTAGCTTGTTATGTTCCCATTTTCTATAAACCGGATCATTTTCCATATAATCTAAAGTATCATTCATCCAGCCCATATTCCATTTGAAATTAAAGCCGAGACCGCCATCATGGACAGGAGCTGTAACCAGCGGCCAGGCACTTGATTCTTCGGCAATCATTAAGATGCCGGGGTAGCGTTCAAACATTTCACTGTTCAATTCTTTAATGAATTCGATTGCTTCCAGATTTTCAAAGCCCCCATACTCATTGGCAGCCCACTGGCCGTCCTCTTTTTCATAATTTAAATAGAGCATGTTACTGACTGCATCAACCCTTAAACCATCTATATGGAATTTATCGATCCAGTAATTGGCACTGGAAATCAAAAAGCTCCAGATTTCATTTTGAGCAAAATCAAAATTTAAAGTATCCCACTGAATATTTTCTGCTCTTCTGGGATCAGAGCTTTCGAAAAGATGAGAGCCGTCAAATAAACGCAGGCCGTGATCATCTTTACAGAAGTGACTGGGTACCCAGTCCATAATTACGCCGATATCATTTTGGTGCAGCTGGTCAACAAAATACATAAAGTCTTCGAGAGTTCCATAACGAGAAGTGAGAGCAAAATAGCCTGTGGTCTGATATCCCCAGGAGCCGGGAAATGGATATTCAGTTAAAGGCATCAGCTCGACATGGGTAAAGCCCATTTCATTAATATAGGGAACCAGTTCATCGGCAATATCTCTGTAATTCATCAATTCTCCATCATCCTGCTTCCAGGAACCAAGATGCATTTCATAGATGCTCAGAGGCTCCTTGAGGTGATTGGAATTTTTTCTTTTTTTAAGCCATTTTTGATCACTCCAGCTGTATGTATCAGGCTCATAGATTTGAGAAGCTGTCTTGGGAGGTGTTTCCTGTCTTTTTGCATAGGGATCTGTTTTAACCCTAACAACCCCTCTGTAGCCCCGAATCCAGTATTTATAGTGCATTTTGTTCTCTGCACCTTCAATAAATGTAGTCCAGATCCCGGAGTCTTCAATTTTTTGCATTGGGTTTTCACTTTTATTCCAGTCATTAAAATCACCAATTACACTTATTTCTTCTGCATTTGGTGCCCAGACTGTAAAGCGAACTCCTTTTTTTCCCTTTTCCTCTGTAATATGTGAGCCTAAAAAATTATAACTCTCATAGTGTCTGCCCTGATGAAACAAATATCTGTCATAATCACCAGGATAATTATTTTTTGGCATTAAACTCCCTCCTTAAATCTAAAAAAATTTATTTTAAGTATTTATAAATCTGTTGTTGTATTGTATTTATTCTCTATTTCCTCTAAATTTCCTTTAATTAATCAGCTGATATCTGTCAAATTATGACTATTTTCTGAAAAAACGATTTAGTTGACATTATTCTTGACTTTTATTAAACTAAGGATAAGAATATAATTTAGTTGATTTTGTAAATAAGCAGATAGTAGCTAGAATCATTTTTTATAATCACAGGAGGTGGCTCCATGAAAAAAGAAAAAAAGAAAATTTTATTTGTTGCTTCAGAGGCGGACCCATTTATTAAAACTGGTGGGCTGGCGGATGTAGCCGGTTCTTTACCACAGGCACTGAGAGAAGAAGGCCATGATGTAAGGCTGGTTATTCCACAGTACAGGCAGATCCCGGAAGAATATAAAGAAAGAATGGAATCAGTCTGCCATTTTAGAACAAAGTTAGCCTGGAGAGATACATATTTAGGTGTTAACAGACTGGAAGAAGATGGAGTTCCGGTTTATTTTATTGATAATAGATATTATTTTGATCGCGATTCAATCTATGAAAATGAAGATAAGCATGAGCAGTTTGCATTTTTCTCACAGGCTGTTTTAGATATGCTGCCTGTAATTGGTTTTAAGCCGGATATTATCCATGCCAATGACTGGCAGACAGGTCCACTACCACTGCTTTTTGCTGACCGTTATCGTCAGCAGAGTTATTATCAGGATATTAAAACGGTCTTTACTATTCATAATCTCAAATATCAGGGACAGTTTGCCGGTCATTCAGCCGGAGATGTTTTAGGAGTGGCCCCACACCACTGGGAAAGTGGAAATATCAGACACAATGGTCTTTTGAACTATATGAAGACAGGGATTGTGTACGCTGATCATGTGACAACAGTAAGTGAAAGTTATGCAAATGAGATTCAGACATCCTATTATGGTGAAGGTCTGGATTATGCTCTAAGAATGCGTGGAGATGATTTAAGCGGTATTTTAAACGGTATCAGCTACGAGAAGTTTGACCCCAAGACAAATAAGAACCTGGCAGTGCGCTTTTCAAAAGGTGAGATTGACAAAAAACTGGCCAATAAGGTTCATATTCAGCAGAAACTTGGACTGGAAGTAAACGGTGATAAACCACTAATTGGATTTATTTCGAGAATGGTTGAACAGAAGGGACTGGACCTGGTAAGGGCTGTTTTTGATGAGATTATGGCAACTGGAGCTCAGTTTTTGATTCTGGGAACAGGACAGAGAGAATACGAGGAATTTTTTGAAGCCAAACAGCATGAATATCCGGATAATCTTTCTGTAAATATTAAATATGATGCTCAGCTGGCAGATCAGATTTATGCAGGTAGTGACATGTTCTTAATGCCCTCACGTTTTGAACCCTGTGGTTTAAGTCAGCTGATTAGTTTCCGCTATGGTACAATTCCGGTTGTTAGGGAAACCGGTGGTTTAAAGGATACTGTAATTCCTTATAATGAAGAAACAGGAGAAGGCACAGGTTTCAGCTTCAACAATTATAATGCTCACGACATGCTGCACACAATTGAAAGAGCAGTTTCCTTCTATTATCAGAAAGGAGTCTGGAATAAGCTGGTCAATCGGGTGATGGATCTTGACTACAGCTGGCATAATTCAGCCAAGAAATATTCAAAACTTTATAATCAGCTGACAGGGGCTGGAAAAGAGAAGGCTAAGCCTGTTGGAGACTCAGAGTTTGAGATCAAGGTTTATCAACCTGAAAGTAAAGAAAGCAAAGCAGCCAGACCTAAGGCTAAAAAAGCTGAGGCTGCAAAAAAGAAGCCGGGACCTAAAAAGAAAAAACAGATTAATATCAATCAGGCTTCAGTTTCGGAACTGGCAGAACTCCCGGGTATTGGTAATGCCTATGCGGAAAGAATAGTTGTCTACCGTGAAGAAAATGGAGATTTTAAAAAGAAATCTGAGTTGACTAAAGTTAAAGGAATTGGTAAGAAAAAATATCAAAAAATTTCAGCTATCTTAACTGTTTAAGGATTAGACAATCAAAAAAAGATTGAGGCCGTCTTTAAGGGCGGTCTTTTTCTTGCTGATAATTGATAAATAAATCACAGCCAGTAAAAATTTTCACTTTTGTTTGCTTAAAGCATATAGATTAAATATAATAGATGTAG